>JAQVHJ010000317.1 GCA_028696285.1 bacterium | reverse complement strand
TACGCATATCAATGTTAATTAGGTGTCTGAGTATGAATATTATCGATAATGCGACAAGTTCCAATGCCATTAGGGTTGATAAAGAGAGATTCAAAGACAATTATAATGATATGATAACTTTGGCAAAATAGAACGGTTCTAAAGTCATATTGTTGACCAGGCCTTTTCAGATAGACCCTGAACTTCCGAAGGAAAATTGGCGTCATGAAGTTTTTGAGTATAATGATATGATCCTTCAAATCGGAATTGAAAAGCAAGTAAAAGTAATAGATGTCTACAATTTAATCAGGGATTGGAAATATTTTATAGATGAAGCACATTTTAACACAGAAGGAAATTTCATATTAAGTGTAGAGTTGAAAAAAGAGATATTAGAAGAGTAAATAAATTATTTGCTTTTTATAATTTTTTCTGATATAATTATAGGAAACAGGAGGGTGATATGTACATTTTATTTATAGTCTTCTTATTCATTTCCTTATTAATTTTAGCCCCGATGACCTTAAAAATAATTAGGCCATTTGAGAAGGGTGTTATAGAGAGGTTAGGAAAGTATCAAAGAACAGTCAGCAGTGGTTTGAAGCTTATAGTTCCTTTTATTGAGAAGATGACCAAGGTTGATCTTCGTGAGAATGTTGTAGATGTTCCGCCACAGGAAGTTATTACCAAAGATAATGTTTTGGTTACAGTAGATGCGGTTATTTATTATGAAGTGACGGATGCCTTTAAGGTTTTATATAATGTAAAGAATTTCTGGATTGCAGTGACCAAACTTGCCCAGACCAACTTAAGGAATATCGTCGGAGACATGACCTTAGATCAAACGCTAACATCTCGAGAAACGATAAATACGCGGTTACGTGAGATTTTGGATGAAGCCACGGATAAGTGGGGAACGCGAGTTACCCGTGTTGAGATTCAGAGGATTGATCCGCCGGCAGATGTTGTTGAAGCAATGCACAGACAGATGAAGGCGGAAAGAGATAAGCGTGCTGCTATTTTAGTTGCAGAAGGTGAAAAGATGTCTAGGATCAATCGTGCGGAAGGGGAGAAGCAATCCCAGATTCTTAAGGCGGAAGGAGAGGCTGCGGCTATGGAGAGAGTTGCAGATGCAGAAAAATATAAGCGTCTTACTATTGCAAAGGGTGAAGCGGAAGCTATTCAATTAGTTTTTGATGCGATACACAGCGGAAGGCCAACCAATGACCTTATTGCAATTAAATATCTCGAAGCTCTTGAAAAGATTGCGGACGGGAATGCGACAAAGATTTTCCTGCCTTTAGAGACTTCGGGGATTCTTGGCAGTATAGGAGCTATCGGAGAGATATTTAAAGAAAAGGCCGTGGACGGAGATACTTCTAAAAATGTAATTCCCCCGCAGAAAAAGTAGCGATTTAATAATATGGAAAGAAAAAGGGCCGGCATTCCTGAATCTGTTAAAAAGCTGTATTCTACGGATGCGACAGTAATTGATTCAGGAAAAATTTACATTCCTGAAAAGGTTTACTTTCCAGTTACTGAAGATGAAGTGGTTTCAATTATCCGTTCTGCATACAGGAAAAAAGTTCCCTTATATTTCCGCGGTGGCGGGACAGGTATGACCGGGGGTTGTATCGTTTCAAAGCCCAAGGCCTGGGTAATCTCTTCAGAAAAGCTAATAAAGATTATAGATTTAAATTTAACAGATGAATATGTAGATGTTGAGTCCGGCGTAATTCCGGATGAATTGAATTCTTACTTAAATCAATATAATTATTTCTACCCCCCGGCTCCGGCATCATCGGGATTCTCAACTATTGGCGGAAATATTTCTGAGAATTCAAACGGTTTAAATGTCTTTAAGTACGGGACAACCGGAGATTGGGTAAGAGAGATCAGATTTATAACAGGGACCGGTGAGAAAATGAAGCTGGGCGGGAAATTCAGGAAGAGTGTCGCGGGTTATTCCCTGAAAGATCTCATAATAGGTTCTGAAGGAACCCTTGGATTTATTTACAGCGCAAAACTTTCAATCATGAAGATACCTGAAGCGGTCTCAGGTTTCATGATTTTTTTTGACAGTTCTTTAGAGGGAATAAGATTTGTCAAATATATTTTAGAGATAGGCCTTAAACCTTCAATATTTGAATATATAGATAATTACTCAATCAAGTCAGTAATTAATTATACCAACTTTGAAGTACCGCAAAACACTAAATCTGCTGTAATCCTTAAATTTGAAGGGTTAATTACTGAAGTTAAATATATCGAGATTTTCATAAAGGAATTTCTGAGTAATTTTGAGTTATGCGGCCATCTTAATACTTCGTCATCAGATGGCTTCAAGGAAATAATGGAGTTCCGGAAGGCGATTTCACCGGCATTGTTCAGTATTGAACGGGGAAAAGTAAATGAAGATCTTGTAATTCCTATCTCTCTTTTAGAAGATTATTTTAAATTTATTAAGACTTTAGAACGGAAATATAAAATGAAGATCGCAGTATTCGGACATATAGGATTCGGGAATCTTCATACAAATATTATGTTTGACCCGGGTAAAAAAGATCAAGTTAAAACGATACAAATGTTATTAGATGAGTTATTCATGTTTGTTATCGACAATGGCGGTTCCATTTCCGGTGAACACGGCATCGGTATTACAAAGAAAGCTTATTTGAAGAAGGAAGTCGGGAATGTAACTTATAATATATTCAAGGATATCAAGAAGATTTTTGATCCCCGCGGAATAATCAATCCCGGGAAGATGTTTTAGATTCCAGATTAATGAATCTGATGAAATAGGTCACTCCTGAAATAAGGATTAGAGCCACTGCACCTAAGATCAAGGGAAGCTTGACCGACTGAATCACTTCCCAATCCAATATGTATACGAGCATTGATAATACAATGAAGATTAGAGCGAATTTACCGAAAATATTTGACTGCGGGACGTAATCTACTTTCTTAAAAACCATTATACTGCCTAACAAGATAATTAGAAAATCCCTTGAAAGAATAGTCAGAGTCAACCAGATAGGGAAGTCACGTGTTAGTGAGAGAATTATTGCCATTCCGTTAATCATGATTTTATCAGCAATCGGATCAAGAATTTTTCCCCACTTTGATATCTGTTTGTACTTTCGCGCAAGGTAGCCATCAAAGAAATCTGAAAGCAAGGCCGCGGTGATTAGGATTAAAGCTATTTTTGAATAGTACTCATCATTTTTAAGCAGGGCAAAGAAAATAAAGGGTGTAAATAAAATTCTTGTAAAGGTAATTAAATTAGGAACTGTAAAAATATTTTTAAATGACTTTTCTTCCATATTCCTTTTCTTGTAAAAAATCTAATATTTCCTGAAATTCATTCGGGAGTTTTTGCTGAAAGGACATTACTTCATTTGTAATGGGGTGTTTGAAATCAATAAGGGCTGCGTGAAGCAGGTGATTATTGGGCTTGAATATTTTTCCGTGAATTTCTATAATTCTTTTATCTCGGCCGTATGTTAAATCACCGACAACCGGATTACCTAAGTATGACATATGCACGCGGATTTGATGAGTCCGCCCGGTAATTAATTTAACTTTGATAAAGGTAAATCGGGAAAAATTCTGTACAATAGAATATTCAGTTATTGCTAGTTTAGGTTTT
>JAQVHJ010000316.1 GCA_028696285.1 bacterium | reverse complement strand
CTGTTAAAATTCACGTTATATTGGTCTTTTTGTTAGGATTGTTCGGGGGTTCTTGTATAATTTTCATCTTAAAATCAAATAAGTAGTCATTTCTGAGCTTTTTCACTTTTGTGATTCTGTGGTTAAATTTTTCTTCCGATTAATATATTGCGCTTAATGGGACCCGTAACTTTTCGGTGTTAGTATACCCTGTCAAGATAGACGATATTGCTGGTGTTGTTGTAATATAATTTGAATTGAACAACAGAATCTTCCTCCCAGAGTACATTCATTCCGGACCCGGCAATATTGGAATCATATAACTTGCAGTCCCAATAACATTCATACCTGTATCGGTAATCCTCAAATAAATCACAATATACTTCTGAATCACTGCAATTGATCGTAAATGTCTTCCAGGTACGGGCTGAAATTATCTCGGTGCGGCCGTCAATATTAATGAAACAGTTCTTCAGAGTGGAATTATATACCTCAACTTCAACTGTCCAGTAATGCGTATGACGAACACATCCTGATAATGGAAGGAATAATAACAATGTGAAAATAATTAAATGAAAGTGTTTCTTCTTCATCCTTTTTTCTCCTTTCTGCCTGTTAATAGGGCATAAATCATACCAAATATTTAATTTCCGGTATATTGGGAATTTTTAAACGGGACAGTGGGGAAAACTCTTTCATTCTGTATTAATTTTTATACATTCTGTATATCTAAACTGGTTGGTTTATTCGAATAGCGCCTAAGGAAGAAAGAGAGGAAACCTTTTTATCAAATTCATCCTTTGAAGGGATATTAAGTAAAACAATAACATTCCCCTTTCCTTCCTCACCCAATACAGTTAAACGGTAAAATGCAGACGTTTCTAAAGAAATCTTTTCGGTGTTTATTGAACTTAGACTGAAGGAATCTCCGGTCTTAGGATTAAATATATGTTTTTCAGAAATTTTAACCGATAGAGTTTTAATCCGCTTTAGAAAGATAAATATATTTCTCAGTAAAATTATCGCAGTAAATATATCGAGAATGATCGAAAAAATAACAGTCACACCCCTGAAATCATCATCAAAATTTATTAATGCAACACCCAGTACTGTATTGATAACTACCCCGCCAACTATGATTAAAACCTCAAAATAATTTGAAGGGAAAATCATTCCCTCTGTAATTCTTAATTTAATGAAATCCCTATCTTTTTGAGGGATTATTTTTAAACGAATTAGCCTCTCCCTGCCTTTAATTACAGGTATTAAGTCCAAAAAAATATATTGCTTAAGCATTATTCCATAGAAAAAAAAAGGAATCGAAAGAATAAATATATTGGAAACAAGAAAAAATTCCCCGTGATATCTTTTAAAAACACCATATAATACTGCCCCCCAGAGAGAACCAAGCATGCCTCCTATGACTAATGTCCCCATCTTTTCGTCCAACATCTCCTTTGAACGGACTCCTTGAAAAAACATTCCCCCGACTAAACCCACACCAAACGCAATAATCTCAATTACAAATACAACAAGTAAATTCAATTTCAATTCCTACTTTTAATAAGAAAAATTTAACTATTTCCAAGAATACATTATTTATGAGCATAATTTAAAGTAATAGTTTAATGTTATCAAATAAGGAAATGAATTTATTTCCATGTCATTTGAAAGATAAGCTGGAATCTTTCATTTACTTTTTTCACAGTAGGATCAATAGAAACCTCTTGCCCACCGCACAGTTCAATCGCGCGTTTCATCCACCCTGCCATTCTTTCAAAAATGTATTCATGATACATTGGCAGATCATCCGCAATTAGAATAAGTGTTCCCGAATCAGATTTTAGAACCTTTATCTTCCCAACATCATAAAATCTGTTGAAGTTCCATGAACCGAAATGTGCCATGAAAACAGGGGTACCCAAGCGGTAGACAATTTTTTTAATACTGTTTTGGTCATGTTCTGCAGTAAAAGCCCCTATTTCCCGCAGTATTTTGACCGGTTCCTGGTCAGGATAGAAAGTTTTCAGGATTAAATCAGTGATGTGAATATGAAAGTCTACTTCATACCACATTGCCTTGCAGATACCAAATTGAAAGATGGTTTTCTCTTCAGGAGTCAATTGGCTAATTATCTTCTGTATTCCATCGTCCCCGAATTTTTCCTTGATATAATCGATAGAACTTTCTATTACAATTCCTTTTACCTTCAAGATTGATCCTTATTCTATTGCCACATGTTAGTAAATTTAAGAACTTTTCCGACTTTATCATCTTCGTATATTTCCACAGATGTCTGAACGTCTTTTCCCCCGCTTAATTGAATAGCCATATTCATCCATCCTGCAACCCTTTCATAATGATAAGGGTGTAGAACAGACAATTTAGATATTTCGAATATATTTATACCCGGTTTCGAATACCTGATGTTAACCTCTCCTTCATCGAAATATCTTCTGAAGGCCCATGTTCCCAATCTGATAATCATTTCGGGAGTGCCTAATTTATAAAATAATTTTACAGCAACCTTATCATCTGTTTTTGCTGTTTCTGCGCCAAGTTGCCGGCAGGCATCCACTTCTTCACCTTCAAAGAATTGGTTAATTACGATCTCAGTAAGTTTGATGTATAAATCGAATGGATACCACAAAGCAGAGCAGCCTTTGAAAGCCAAGGCATTGCTATATTCTTCCGGAAGCTGTGCCATGACCTTTTCAAGATTAGCCTCCCCCCAATTCCTCTTAACCAAATCGAGTGTCGAGACTATTGCTTTACCTTTTACCTGCATGGTTTACCTTTTCTACATTTTAACATTTTTTAAACAATAAGTCAACATAGTATTTTATTCACAAAGATATTTCTTTCATGCTCATGATATAAATATAAATAGAGCAATAATAATTATTATACCTTCGAGCATAAAGGTTAAAGAACCTAAGATTATCGAAGTTATGGCATAGAAGAAGGGTTTGTCTTTTTCTTTTCTATCCGTTTTCACTGCGAATATTGCCATTAATCCTGTAATAATCGAGATTATTCCCAAAATGCTGTTGAATACATTCAATGTCATCCAGATATAGATCACCTCTTTCTCAGGAGCTTTTCTTGAAAAATATATCTCGGAGATCAGCATTATGAAAAAAACCGAGAATCCTATTACAGACAGGAATAATGCTGCTCGAGAAGCTTTTGATGAAATTTTTGAATTTTCCATACTTCCCTAAATTTAATTTTTACATTTAAATTTTCCCGGAAACCGGAACCCAATTCTCACCTGAAAAGCCTTGTTCCTTGAATCGAAAGTGTCTTCTGATACGGTAATATCCCAATTATACCTCAATTCAAAGGTGCCTTTCAAATTACTGTTTATTAATAAATCAGCGCCAATCCCGGCATTGAATACAAGCACAAAATTATTCACCTCATCAAATAACAGGTCATAAACATCACTCCTGTAATTGAAGAGATAATCAAATCTTGGTCCGAAAAGTAAATACGGAGAGAACACCTCCCCTTTTTTATAAATTTTAATATGAACCGGAATTGATAGATAATCCAGTCTGTGCTTCAATTCTTCCATCCCGAGAATCTCATAAGTCAGAGGATTTATTATTACATAAGCATCCAAAATTCCTTTTTGGATATAATTAACTTCAACAGAAATAA
>JAQVHJ010000315.1 GCA_028696285.1 bacterium | reverse complement strand
AAGATCATGACGGATGTTGTTCTGCTCAATTCACCTAATATTCCCGGGCGAGTAGCGAGAATGTTTTATCTCCTGAATGACAATGCAAAGACAGCTGTGTACCTGATTCGGGCTCTCGAACTGAAGAGTGAGAAGGAACTGCTTAATGCACTGAAGAAGGATCTGAAGAATAAGGATTTGCAGAAATACTGTCTTACAAAGTTCTTTGAAGCGTCCGAAAATAAGGAACTTACCGACATGCTTACTTCCATTAATCCTACGCAGATTAAGGAGTTCAAGGATGAATATGAAAAGGATCTCTGGAGCATCAAGGCCTGGATCCATGACTGGACAGAAGCATTCAAGCAGGCAAAGGAGAAGAAGGGTTTCGTGTTTGTCGATTTCACCGCGAGCTGGTGCGGACCGTGTAAGTATTTGAAGAAGACAGTATTCATTGATGAGAAATTCAAGGAGTTCATTGAATCGAATAACTGGACCTTGTTAATGATAGATGAAGCGCTGCATCGGGACTTGATTTCAAAATATAAAATTCAGGCATTCCCGACCGTTGCTGTCTTCAATGAAAATGAAGAGGAGATTGACAGACTCGTCGGGGCATACGGCACTGACAGGTTCATGCAATTTTTCCAGCTGTGCCTTGATAATGATAATACATTCTATATCCTTAAAAAGGATTTTGAAGCAGGGGACCAGGATGAAATCACCGTTGCAAGACTGATGATGAAATATCACGAAAGGGGAGATAAGGAGAACTTTGAAAAACTGATGGCGATAGTAAAGGAGAAGTATCCCGAGAATCCCGAGTTGAAAGTGTATAATGCCATCAAGAATTTCAAGGAGGACCGGGAGAATTCATTGAAGGTGATTGAAGAAAAAATGTACCTGCTCGATGCGGACCTCGAACTGTTTGACCAGGCAATAAATTACTACTTCTATGACCTTAAGAAGAAGAAGGACTGGAAAAAAATGCGGGAGTCCCTCGATTCATTTGAAAATGATCAGGGTACAGAAACATTATTGGATTATTACTACCAGGTATTATGCGCAACAGGTGATGTTGATCTGCTTCTTGAGAAGAAGGATGTATTTATTGAATACAGCACACCCGAATTTTTTCAGTGGCTTGAAAAAATAAAAAGCGAGAAGAACAAAAAGAACCTGCTCATAGGCATCTCTGAATTCCAGAACAATGCATATAATTTCGGATTAGAGATTCACCGCGGCACAGGAGTGTTCCAGCCAGGGAAAGAAACCGAGTTCATTGATACCGTATCGGGGGAGAAGTGCCTCATGCAGGATAAGGACGGAGCTGATTATGTATTCTGTCCAAAACCAATTAACTACAAACTGAAATCAATCAAATTCAATCTCAACACCATGCAGCTGGAAATAAAGTAATAAATATTTTACCACGAAGCGCATGGAGGGATAAATAGTAATTGGTGAACCGAAATTTAGAAGAATATTTTACCGCGGACCACGCTGACCACGCTGTGAAGATAAATTATATACTTTAAGATAATTAAAATGTATTGAACCAGAGAGTAATTGATACTTCGAGTGCAATCGGATGTTGTTTTTTACAACTGAGAGAATATCACTTATTTGATATTAAATCAAATTAATATGCTGAACCAAATAGCAAGTGTTACTTAATGATCATATGAATGTATTTATTTACCGCGGACCACGCTGACCACGCTGTGAAGATAAATTATATACTTTAAGATAATTAAGATGTATTGCACCAGGTAGAAATTATTACTTATATAGTGAACGGATTTGTGAAAGTAGCAACGAATAATGCTGAGAAGATTTAGTTAAATGTTTTTATTTCCAGTATTAGCGAATCTTTTATATTCAAGTTTTATTTTACCGAAATTTATTAATATTCCTAATTCTAAATTTGTGGCTTTTAGATAATTAATTAATTGTGCATCATGTATCGCTTCAAGATTTTTTACTGCCTTAACTTCTATAATTATTTTTTTTATTTACAATTAAATCTGTTACATAATCTCCAATAATGTTGCCTTTGAAATATATCTTAAGAGGATCCTGTTGTGTTACTTGTAATCCTTTTTCCTTTAGACAAATAACAAGTGCATTTTCATAAACCTTCTCCAGAAAACCGGTTCCTAAAGTATTTTGAACTTCATATGCTGAATCAAGTATCTTCTGAGATGCCTCTTCATAGATTAAATCACTATTTCCCAAAATAAACCTCCTTAGGTTATTAATAAAGTCAATTATCATTATAACTCAATAGAAAAAATATTTCAAGTATTTTATTTGCCTGCGTATCCACTGCAGAGTCATGTATCATTGTTGTACATAGTGTCGGGTAGGTGAAATATTACATTCATTTGATAGCCAAGTATCCCTGGCTATCTGGTTCAAATTATCAATATCATTACACATCAACTAAGTATTTCTTTCAGCGTGGTCCGCGTGGTCAGCGGTGAAAAAACACACTCGCATGACTGTTAAGTATCAACTGATATTTGGTTCAGTATAATATTATTATTTTAAAATCAAATAAGCAATTATTATCCTTTCATGTTTCTGTGGTAAAAATATTCTGTTCCTTATCTCGGTTCACGGATCACGAATCACGTCTATCGTTTACAGTAAGTCAATCTTCTACTTCAATTGTGATGTCGAGGCCGAAGCCTATTTCGTAGCTCCCTGTTATATTCTTTACGGTAGTGTTTACCTTTGAACCGGCATCGATTTTCGGGGCGAGCCTGGCTGCCCATTCCCTTGAGATATATCCGAGTTTATTTCCTCCTAAATCTTTAACGGCAATAGCGTTGGGATCGGCAGTGTTCTTCGGTTCCCGGACTAAATTTATGGTATCACCCGGATTTAGATGACCAATACTTGATTTCCCTTCATTATACTGGATCCCGACCACCTTTGTAATGATAGAAAATTTACTCATTTAAATCCTTTTTATTTATGGTTAAAACATTTGCATTCAATTGATTGTTAAGTATCCATCGTTTTTAACATCCGCAACTTGTTTTATAATGCTATATTACCAATTTTCCCCCGATTTCGTGGAATCTCCATCGGGATTACTCGCTATTTAATCTTAAGCTCGAAGCAATTTTCAATCTAAAATTCAAAGTAGTGCACCCTACGTGGTGCACTATCAATTTTCAATACGTAGAGATCTGGTTCTAAGTAACATACTTTAAAAGAACTAAATAAATTTTTAATTTAGAGTATTTCCTCCGTGGTCGATGTTTATCCCGAACGAAGGTGAAGGATCTCTCCGTGGTGAAAAGTATTTTTCTTTCGGTTCACAGTTCACGCTATCGAGACGAAGTCGAGATCTAGCAAGTGAAGCGAAGCGTCAATCACGTCTTCGTCTTTGTATTCCGAATCACGAATCACGAATCACGCATCACGGTTCACGCAAGCTCTTCAGAAAAACGTTGGACTAAGGGTTCACGTGTAGGAAGGAACGTAAATGATACCATTTTATCATTACCTCCTTCCTTATAAATTATTCTGATGGTATCGAAAAAGAAACCCTTTTTTACTTCAGAGCTGATGATCTTATCCCGTGCGATTTCCCAACTCCTGTATTGAAAGAACTTTTTAAATATAAAATAAATTTTCTCTTTTCCCTGAATAATGTATC
>JAQVHJ010000009.1 GCA_028696285.1 bacterium | reverse complement strand
GCCCCATCTTTCATTAATGTGAGTCCTAAAAATAACAGCCCGAATCCTAATAAAGTCTGGCCGAAAAATTTAAATCTGTTCCGTTTGGAGAACAGGTAAAATATCATTCCGATACCTATTGTTGGCAGAGCTATCTCTGTAATTTTAAAAGCAATTATTTGCGCAGTGATAGTGGTACCTATGTTTGCGCCGAGTATTACTCCGATTGCCTGGACAAGGGTCAGTAGCCCTGCATTACAGAACCCGACTACCATTACTGTTGTTGCGCTTGATGACTGGATTATTGCCGTGACAATAGTTCCGACAATGACTGCGATTATTCTGTTATTGGTTAGCAATTCAAGAATTTTCCGAAGCTGCTTCCCGGCAATGCTCTGAAGGCCTTCCGACATCATCTTCATTCCGAAGAGGAATAGTCCTAATCCCCCGAGTAAGCCGAAAATAATCGATTTTAACACTATTTCTTCTCCACGTTAAATGCAGACGGACAAATTTTTTGTAATGGGCACTCTTCACATTTTGGCTTTCGCGCTATGCAGTACTTTCTTCCAAGCAGTATTAACCTGTTTGAAAAATCAGTCCATTCTTTTTTGGGGATAATTTCCATTAAATCAAATTCAATTTTATCAGGATTCTCCTGTTCCGTCAAACCCAAACGCTGTGACAGGCGCTTAACATGGGTATCCACGACAATCCCGGGCTTCCCGAAATAGTTGCCTAAGACACAGTTAGCTGTTTTCCGCCCCACTCCCGGCAAGGTAACTAAATCCTCAAGGTTATCAGGAACTTTTCCATTGAAATCGTTAATCAATTTCTCACAGCATCCGCGAAGACTTTTGGATTTGTTGTGAAAGAACCCTGTCTTTTTAATGTCTTTCTCCAGTTGAGTGATCGGAACTTTAATGTAATCTTCCGGCTTTTTATATTTTCTGAACAGCTCTTTTGTAACTTCATTGATTATTTTATCTGTGCTTTGGGCTGAGAGTATAGTTGCAATCAAGAGTTCCAATGGATTTGAAAAGTTCAATGCGGACTTGGGTTCAGGGAATTCCTTCTTGAGGATACTAAGCATCTTTTTTACTTCGGGCTTCTTCATTTTTTCAGCCTTTCCTTCTTATGCTCTTTAAGAAATTTTTCAAATTCATTTATAGGTAGAGTATTCATGACATCCTTTTCAGTAAGCCATCCCTTCCTTGCAATACCTATTCCGTATTTTACATCAGCAATACCCTTTGTTGCATGAGCGTCGGGACATATCATTAATTTAACCCCGTTATCCTTCGCCAACCTGCAGTATCTCCAGTCCAGATCGAGCCTGTGCGGATTGGAATTAATTTCTATTAATACATTCTGTTTCCCGGCAGCTTCAATTACACTTTCCAGATTGATTTTATACGCATCTCTTGAAAGGAGCAATCTCCCCGTGGGGTGCCCGAGTACCGTAAGGAACGGATTATTAATCGCCTTGATCGCACGGGCGGTCATTTCTTCTTCGCTTAATTTGAAGCTTGAATGGACAGACCCGACGACTAAATCGAATTTATCGAGAAATTCATCTTCGAAATCAAGTCTTCCATCCGGAAGGATATCAGATTCAATTCCCTTGAATATCTTAAACTTTTTCTCCTTAAATTTCTTATTCAATTTATCTATCTCTTCGAATTGCTTTAAAACCCGCTCTTCATTAAGGCCGTTTGCATAAAACGCAGCTTTGGAATGATCGCAGAAAACAATGTATGAATATCCTAATGAAAGGCACTGTTCCGCCATCTCCTCAATAGTATTCAAACCGTCTGAATATGTTGAATGGACATGGACAATCCCTTTCAGGTCATTCTCTTCAATCAATACGGGAATTTTATTTTTTTCTGCAGCGTCCAACTCCCCGAAATTTTCACGGAGTTCGGGTGGGATATAAGATAATTTCAGTTTACGGAAGATCTCTTCTTCACTTTTACATTGAATTTTTTCTTCGTTCCCGGTGAATAAACCGTATTCATTGAGCTTTAATCCGAAATCTTTTGACCGGCTTCGCATGGCAATGTTATGTTCCTTACTTCCTGTGAAATAATGAAGCGCGAACGGAAATTCATCCTTCTTGATAACGCGGAGGTCGGCATTTAAACCGTCTTTGAGACGTATGCTCGATTTTGTGGGGCCATGAGCTATCACTTCGGTTACTTCAGGATATTCAATGAATAATTTACTGACTTTCCCTGGTTCCCGGGTTTGAACAAGAATATCAATATCCTTTACGGTCTCCTTCCTCCTGCGGATACTTCCCGCAACTTCAATTTTCTCAACGGATTTTTCCTTCTTTAAGTAATCAATCAGCCTTTCCGCATTCGCAAGGCCAACTGCAAATAAATGTCTGTCGCTTGTTTTCTTAAGATATTCTATTCCCTTTAAGATATTTTCCTGTGTTTTTTCACCAAAACCTTTTATCCCGACTAATTTATTTTCACGGCATGCGCGTTCAAGACGACGGATTGACGTAATCTCTAATTCCTTAACAAGAACACTGATCTTCTTCGGACCAAGACCCGGGATGTTTAGCATTTCAAGAATCTCATCCGGAACTTTCTCATGCAGCTCATCATAATAACCTATCTGCCCTGTCTCAATATACTCTGAAATCTTTTGCGCTAAACCTTCACCTATCCCTTTATATTCATTCCACCGCTTCTCTTCCGTAATTTTTTTCAGGTCTTCGGTTATCCCTTCTATGATACGGGCTCCATTATAATATGACCGGGATTTAAAAGGATTCTCCCCTAAAATCTCAAGCATCTCTCCTATCCGATTCAGTAAATGTATCAGCTTCTCCTTTTCCATTCGAGTCCTTTTGTATTTTGAAATACTAACATATTAAATATTCCCTGTCAATTCTTTTTTTTTAAATTAAATCCTTCATTCTGAAGAAATAATCAGAATCCCAAATCTCAATGGTCTTCCTCTCATCATAGACAGCAATTATCAGACCCGGAATAGTCCGGTCTCTGTAAACCTTGATTTCTTCTTCTGTTTCCGCGTCTATAAAATTATAGAGCTTCAAGTCTTTATCCGGAAATGAAATAGAACTTGAAAACTGAAATCTGAAACAGTAAACCCGGGCTCCGGGATATTCATGAATGAAATAGAGTGCATTATTAAAATAATCTTTTACAAAAAGCTCTGTCTGAATTAAATCCGGAGTCTCTTTCGAAATGATATAAATATGCTCCCCTTCATACTTCAACGGAGTTTTTATGTCTTTTAATTTCATTCCAATATAAAGGTCTGAATAACCCGAAGGCATTCTGCTTGAACTGGAAGGTAAAATATTTATTTTATCCGCTGTCGAAACATAAAATATCCCGGAAATAAAATTCTTCCCAAAATATGAAACCATACAGCATGAAATCAGAATGGTAATTATCGCAAAGAGTGAGAATGTCGTTAAATTACCCTTGTTCCTGCTCTTTGTTTCGTCAATATCCGGCAAATTCTGTCCTTCTCTTTTGTTTAAGATTCAATATCTTTAAGCACATAATTCATTAACGCATTATATAATGCTTCTGCACCGAGATTCGAACAGTGCTTCTTCTCTTCAGAGATTTCTCCTTCAAGAGAGTCGAGAATAACTTCATCGGTTATCTCTGCAGCATCATCCACATGCTTACCCTTGGCAAGGATAGTCATTAAACTTGTCAGGGCAATTGCTGTAGGACATCCCTTGCAAAGAAACTTGATATCTGTAATATGCTCATCCTCAATCTTCAGATACACTTCAACATAATCCCCGCACTCCGAATCACCATAGATCCCGAACCCGTCCGGATCTTCAATTTTTCCGCAATTCTGCGGAGATAAAAACAATTCTTTTACACTGAACTTCTTCATTTTCCTAATTATTTTAAGTATTATATCACTTTCTTAAGATTATTTCAAGAAAAAAAGGGACGGTTCTTTCATTTTTAACATTTACGGTTAACGGTAAACGGTGAACGGTGAACAATAATCGTCATTCGTGATTCATGAACCGTGATTCGATAAACAGTCATTGCGAGAAATCCTGACTTGTCAGGATGACGTGGCAATCTATTTTTGTATTACCAACATTTGATACATACCGTAGGGGCGAAGGGCCTTCGCCCGTATCATAATTATTTCAAACCTTAATATTATCAGAAAATAACATAATTATCAAAGCAAATAACTATAAAGCGTCCGGCCGGACGCCCTTTTTTTTATTATAAACACAGAGAACGCGGAGAAGATTTATTTAACCGCGGAATCGCAGAAGGATGAAAATTTACTTAGTTGATTTTAAGATGAGAACAATATAATGAACCAGAGAGCGATTGATACTTAGCCTGCAGGAGAATGTGATATTTTTACCGCAGAGGACGCTGAGGACGCAGAGAAGATTTGTTAACCGCGGAATCGCAGAAGGATGAAAATTTACTTAGTTGATTTTAAGATGAGAACAATATAATGAACCAGAGAGCGATTGATACTTAGCCTGCAGGAGAATGTGATTTTAATCCTGGTAGTTTCTTTGAAACATTAAGACACCTCTTCACTTCGCTTGTCGAGAGATGAACGGGGTTAAGAAGAAAAGATTGAAAATCAAGAAGAAGTTTTATTGTAAAGAGCTTCATAATGAAAATTGAAAATTTAACTTGTTTTTAAGGATTATAAAAACAGTTTTCTCATACTTGACAGAGGAACTTGGCTTGATTTAACTTGACAAGATTCGGTTCTTTATGCTATATTATGATTGTTTAAGCTATGAAATTAGCTGTAATAATAACGTTTCAAGTTAACTCAAATGACAATGAAAAATAATTTCAAGCGGAATAACTACACCTGGACATATGAATTTGGCTGCCATTTATGCAGGCATTTTTCAAATTCAGCCGGGGAATGGCCAGTTAAAGAGAAGAAGCTTGGTTGTACACTTCATGATTGGGATCTGAGTTTCATGTTGAATGAAGACGGGTTCCTCTCCTGGAAGGAAGCATTCTGCATTCAAATATCACCCACAGTCGAATACAAATTCCACACAGAAGAATTCAACAGGATAAGGAATGAATTAAAGGAAGGATACCTGTATATCCTGAATGATGAAACAATTGATGAAAAATCGATGTAAAAAAATCGAATTTCAAGAAATGAAAATACGTTAAAGGAATCTGAGGATTCTGAAAACCTTTAGAGCATATTTTCTGTAATAAGCTTCATGCATTTATATATATTATTTTGGTAACAGTTAAATGTATTTCTTGCCTTAATGTATATAAACTATCAAAAAATTGATTGTAGTAGAAAATGGATAGTGGAAATCACAGTTAACCGATTGCTATTTTATATTGCTTAATCTTTGGTTTGAAATAATAAAAATATCTTTATAATATCATTTTATATGAATTATTTGATTTTTTTAAGAGATTTTTAAGAAGTTTTAATGAGTAAATATTAAGTAAATACAACGGTAATTTAAAAAAATATTCTAATTTCAAAAAAATATCTTCAGATATTCTTCTCAAACTCTTCTTTAAAATACTTTTTCAATTTTTCATTGAAAAATGGCAATCCAAGCAACTTATATTTCTTATTCTCATACTTTAAGTCCATTTCCACTTCAGTTTCAAGATCAATAAGGAATTTTTGCTTCCAACCTTCCGCAGAATTGGTAAATAATCCATTACTATCCTTAAATTGATCACCCTTAGGCTCAATAAAAACTTGCAAAATAGTTATTTTTTTACTCTTTTCACGTAAAATCAAAAGGAAATCAGGCTCAAAAGGCCGGCCTTGCTCAAAATCATATAGCTGGAAATACCTTTCATTGCGTAACAATGCTATATCTAAATATTTCTCTTCAAGATATTCAATAACCTCATCAAAAAATTTTAAAAATTCTTTTTCTTCAGAAGTTCCGAAAATTTCATTCTGTGCATACCAATCTTTTTTACTAAGATCAATTGTTGAAATCTCCTTCACCCTTTCACTGTCACTGTCTAATTTTAGTGTTTTCTTCCCGTCATTCTTACCGAAAATTTCCTTTAATAGCTTTGCTTTAAACAGCTTGCTTCCGATAAATTCTGATGTGTTTACCCGCGCTTGATCTGAAATTTTTATTACTATGAATAGAGTTAACTCAAATTTATCTGAATTCGTTAAATTACTTATCCTGTATTTTGGACCTGAGACCTGAACTTTTACTCCTGCAAGATAAGATTTTGAATTTATGAATTCCTTAATTGATTTAAGATGCGGAAAATACTTTTTAAGATTATCAAATCTGTAAAATTCAAATTTATCCAAACCGGTTCTGATTAAATTTTCTCCAAATTCATTAATTGAATATTCCTTCATTCCCTTTGAAATTTCTTTGGATAATCTTGTCTCCTGAATATTGCTGAGAATAAACTCTTCTTTAATCTCTCCTGTTCTGAATTCATACTTATAGATATCTTCTATCTTAGCATCATTTAAACATAAAATTTCAATGCGCGGATTGTTCAAACGGTCATTAATAAATACAATTCCCTTATTCCAAATTTCAGTCTTTTTAAATGAATCTTTAATAAACAAATCTTTCTGTACATACTTCTCCGGGAGAATTCCGATCTCGGTAAGAGCATTTTTTATTTCATCGATGTAGTTAGGATTCTTCATACTGTGATAATGGAGCACTTCAAGAATACGTAATTCGTTCTCTGTATCATTATCGAACTTCCTCCTGTATTTATCCTTGAATCCCTCTATCTCAAAAGGAAAATACCTTGCTCCCCTACCAATCAATTGAGCTTCTCCCATTGTTGTATTTCCCGGTTTGTAATGGCCATGTGAATATGTTCCATCCCGGGTTTCATACAGACGGACTATATCAAATAAATTTAAAACATCCCATCCTTCATTAAGCATGTTTACTGCAAATATTGCACGGACTTCATTATCTAACCTTTCTAATGAATTAAGTTTCAGTTGTTTCTCCTCATCTATGTTTTCAGAATCCAAGAGCATACACTTTTCTTCAGAAAATTCTTCCTTCAATTCTGATATTAAATTATCTATTGAAATATCATTATTTTTAAAATATCCGAATGCATCATCTAATATAGTTCCTTTTGACCGCGATATAACCGATTTGATCTCGCGGGTTTTCAAGTTTTTAATTGTTCCAAGAAAAGAAAGATAATTTTCCTTGGATTCTTTAATTGTCTTTGATTTTAGAAGTATGATAGGTTTTAATATTTTTTTATACTTTTCTGCAACCTTTCTCCTGTACTGGCTGATTATAACTGCCTGTAAGGCCCTTTCAACGGGTTCAAGATCAGCTTCAATTACTTCTATTTCTTTTGAGTATCTGTCTAAACGGAACTGCTTCAGGTCATATTGATAGATTATTTTATCTTCATATTTTGCACGGATTCCTGGATTCCCGAGATCTATTGTGGCAGTGAATTCCAGGAGAATATTTTTACTGTTACTGTTGAAAATTTTCTCAACGGTATTTTCCCAGCTCTTTTTCTCTTCTTCTTCGTTTCCAGTTAATTTTGACTTGGTTAATGTCTGTAAATGATGTGCTTCATCCGAAATTAAAACTATCTCTTTATCCGTAAAATCTTCATATGTCAGTGAATTCTCTTTTGGATAATTTAACCTGGTGTGAAGTCCCTGAATAGTCGTGAATAAAATATTTATATTATCAGGATTTACTCCTTCGAAATTTAAAACCTCTTTGATAAAAACCTCTTTCTCATTATATTTTATCTTTTTTGCAAACAGATATTTTTCAGATAACGGATTTAGAAAATTATCACGTGTCTTCTCAATTATATTTGTGCTGTTAACAAAGAAAATAAAGAAACGGTATCCGAGGTTGTATAAATATAAAATATTTGCTGCCATAATAAGAGTTTTACCGCTTCCGGTAGCCATGTGAAAAAGAATTTGAACTGGAAATTTACGGTGCTGAAAACCATTAAAATAAAAATCAAACCGTCCCAATGCTTCCTTTTGGTATTCTCTCAACTCAAGATTAAAATTAAGGTTATCATTGATATAATCTCCGATTCTTGAAGTAAAAAAATTATCATTTAATGACTCTTTTAAAGAATCAAATGTTGAATAAAGCATTTTCAGTCACCTATTAGATTTGTTATAATTTTAATTAAAATATCTTTATCTTTAGGATCGCTTAAGGCTATTAAAAGTGATAAAGCGATAAGGGCATTGTCGTTTATCTTTCTCTCTCCCGATTTTTTGAAAAGGAAATTGTTCCTATCAAGAAAATAAATAAATAAGAAAGAACCTATCCTCTTATTACCATCAATGAAAGGATGATCTTTAATTATGAAATATAAAAGATGTGCTGCTTTCTCTTCAACTGAACTATATAGGTCCTTTCCCTTGAAAGTTTGATGGATATTACCTATGATCCCTTTTAAACTGTCACCTGCCTCCTTACCGAATAACTTGCTGTATTCCTTGTTATGGCAAAACTTACGTTTAATATCATTTACGATATTCATTACATCTTCATAGGTAATGATATTAAACACTTTTTTCTTACTTGAAATTATAAGTTTATTCCTATCATATTCTTCAAGAAGATTAAATGTCTTTGTATAACTTATAATAAGATTTAATATTGTAGTTTCCTGACCTGTAATCTGTCCTTCATTTTTTAATCTATTCTCTATGAATATAAAGGCTTCTTTAAATTCTCTAAATTTCTCCCTATTCAATATTTTAATCTTTTCATTTACGGTATAACCCTTTATTAAATGGTCCTTCAATATTTTTGTTGACCATTTTCTAAAATGAATTGCTTGATTTGAATTTGTCCTGTAACCAACTGATAATATTACATCAAGGCTGTAAAACGCAACGGGTTTATCTGAATTTGCAATGTGCAAAAAATGCACATTGCTTTTCTTGTCTACCTCTTTGTCGGAAAATATTTTATTGATATGTTTTGATATGACAGACCTGTCTTTATTAAATAATTCTGCGATCTCTTCCTGCCGGAGCCAAACAGTATCTTCTTCCAAATGAACCTCAATCTTAGGACCGGAGCTTGTTTTATATATCTTGATTTGACCTTTTTTTAATCTATTCTTTGACATATGTCTGTTTATTTTTTATAGAATTCCCTGTTCAATTCCTTATCTTCTTCACTTATTTTATACTCTTCATCTTCAATCTCACTGTAATTAACATATAAATGGTTCTTATCCAAACACTCCATCATAAATTGCTTCTGTTTTTCAAGTGTCAGTTCTTCAAACTCCTTTATATTCTCATCAATCTTTTTTATATCTACCTTATAACTTAGAAATGCTTTATACTTCATCTTTTCCCATAATGTCTTAAGTTCTCCTTTCGTCTTTGCCTTCTGTATCTCACCTGAAAATCTTTCATTCCACTCCAATAACTCTAAATATATAAAATCTCCTCCACCTTTCCAATTCACTAATTTGCTAATTCCACCTTGTTCACCTGAAATAACTTTTTTTATTCTTTCAACAGAAACATCTTCAATATAATTCATTTGCTCTATTCCGATATATTGCCTTCCCATTTTATGGGCAACTGCACATGTTGTTCCACTTCCAAGACAATAATCCAATACGATATCATTTTTTTTTGTAGAAAGTTCAATAATTCTTTTTAAAAGCTTTTCTGGTTTTGGAGTTGAAAAAACAAATTCATTAAAAAGATCTGTTATTTCTTTCCTTGAAATCTGATTATGAGCAACTTCATCATATGTCCAAATACTTTTACAGACAACACCTTGTTGAACTTCATTTAAAAATTGTTTTATTTGCGGTTTCGAATCATTATTTGGACCAAACCAAATTCTATTATCTTTCAATTTTTCTAAATAATTTTCTTTTGACGTTTGCCAACAACTTCCTTTAGGTGGATAAACTACTTTCCCAGAGGGTGTTTTAATCGGATAATCATAATCTGAACTATAAGTTTTTACAGAGAATCCACCTGGTTTCCATTCACCACGAGGATCATTATCGGGATTAGAATACCTTTTGTTCATTTTTTCAGTTCTTTTTAAAAGATTTGGTTTAAACCTTTCTTTACTTTTTGCAAATACAAGAATATGATCGTGATTATCGCTAAACCATTTAGCATCATTTGCAGGTGAATACTTTTTTTGCCAAATAAAATTTATTATAAAGTTTTCTCTACCAAAAATTTCATCACAAATAATTTTTAGATAATGACTTTCAGTATCATCAACATTTATCCAAATTGTTCCATTATCTAATAATAAATCTTTTGATATTCGAATTCTATTTTTCATAAACGTCAACCATGTTGAATGATTGAATAAATTGTTATATTGAAATGAATTTGTCTTCGATGGCTGGTTATATGGTGGATCTATATAAATCAATTTTATTTTTCCGGCAAATCTTTCCTTTAATGAATGGAGAGCTAAAAGGTTATTTCCCTTTATTATCAAATTATCTTTTATATCACCGTTCTCATCAGTTTTAAATGTTTGATTGCCATGACCACTTTTACTACATTTTAATGACTTGATCGGGTGCTCACCATCTCTATCTAATCTCTTTGCATTTGTAAATACCTTCGGATCAAGAAGCCTGCTTATTTCATCAGGAGCAAGTGTTTCATTATAGAAAATTTCATCACGCTTCTGGTCTTCCTTTGTCATTCCACCTTCAAGGACACAATCCTTATAAGGCCATGCAAGCACTACTTCCTTTTTTTCAGTTATATATTCATCACCATCAATTAAACCTATCTTGTTCTTGAATGATGTATATGAATCAGGAAGGAAATGCTTATTGGAAATAAATCTAATAAATTTATCTTTATCAAAAATTGTCATTTTTTCTATGTTAAAGAAAAATATTTCTTTAATCTTTTCATCGGAGAGTAAAAGTTTCAGAAGATCCTTATCAAGCTTAAGCGCAAGTTCAATTATCTTATTTTTGAAGAGTTCTCCATCCTTTATTAAACGCTCATCCTTTTTCAGTAATTCCTTTAAAGTTTCAAGTAAATTTTCCATATTTTTATTTCCTTTTGTATAATTAGTTTAAATAACATTAAAATTTTATTCGACAAAATAATTATAACCTATTTATTTTGTTATGTCAAGCGATATCCGGGATATCCGAAGCCAGAGTTCACAAGTAAACATTGAACAGTAAACGTTCAATGGAAGATGTTATTCGTGATGCGTAAAGCGTGATTTGAAAGAGAGATTGCTTCTTCAGGTTCTTTAAACCTTCATCGCAATGATTAATAATGTTATTTAAATTACAGACAAAATAATGTCATTGTGAGAGGTGAACAAGGTGAAACCCGTTGCAATCTAAAAATAATGGGAAAACTCCTAATTGGAAAAAACTTGAAATCAGGAGGTGTATATGTTATACTTTTAAAAAAATAAGGAGAATCATGAAGGAATCGATTAATAAAATTTCGGTATTGAAGGGGAATATTTCTTCTGTCATTTACGGGAAGGAAGATGTTATTGAGCTTGTAATAATCTCCCTTCTATCTGACGGTCATATTCTTCTTGAAGATGCGCCTGGAGTCGGGAAGACGACGCTTGCCAAGGCTCTTGCGATGTCGATTGCCGGCAGATTCAAGAGGGTTCAGTTCACGCCTGATCTTCTCCCGGGAGATATCCTTGGCACCTACATCTTCAACCCGAAGGATGCGGAATTTAAATTCCGTGAGGGGCCCATCTTCACGAATATCCTCCTCGCTGATGAGATAAACCGCGCCTCGCCTCGAACACAATCCGCATTACTTGAAGCGATGAATGAGCGTCAGGTTTCGATTGAAGGGAACCGTTTCGTCCTGACTAATCCCTTTATCGTAATAGCGACACAGAATCCTGTTGAATATACCGGAACTTATCCACTTCCGGAAGCACAGCTGGATCGGTTCTTCATGAAGATCACGATAGGTTATCCTGATAAGAAGACTGAGGTGAGTATTCTCAATTCACAGAAACTTGAACATCCGATTAACGGAATTAAGAATGTCCTTGACATTGAAGAAGTTATTAAAATCCAGGGTGAAGTACGAAACATTACTGTGAAGGATACGATAACCGAATATATCACCGAGATTGTAAATCAGACCAGAATCCATCCGTCCCTTGAACTCGGGATCAGTCCGCGGGGTTCTCTCTTCCTGTATCGTGGAGCTCAGGCGTATGCATTCCTTAATGAGAGGGACTATGTAATTCCGGAGGATGTGAAGAAGGTTGCTGTCCCGATCCTGTCGCACAGGATATTCCTGCATTCAAAGGCTAAATACAGCGGAGAGAATAAGGAAGATATAATAAAGGAAATACTAAAAAAAATCCCGGTTAAATAATCAATGCTCAAGGTTTATAAAGCGAAAAACCCGTTCACCCCGATTAATTTCATTGTTGGGCTGTATCACTATTACTTCACCACCTACGGTAAAGCCCTGATGTTCATCCTGTTTTTTTCTATTATGTTCTATTCAATAGACCCGTACAGAACATATTATCATATCATCGTCAGTTTCCTGGGAATACTTTTTACTATTTCATTCGTTTCGATGTACCTTCTCCCTTATAATATCCGGGTAGAGAGAACTCTCCCTTCCAGGGTCCAGGCTGGGAAGCCATTCAATATAAATATTAAGGTTACGAATAACTCATTCCTTCCCGTACTTGCGCTTTCAGCAGAGCAGATCTGGAAACCGCCGAATTTCAAGCAGTTGACCGAGTCCAATCTGGTCATTTCGATCGGAAAGAAGAAATACGATGAGATCTCCTTTAAAAATATCATTGAGAAACGTGGTGCATATGAACTTCCGGCATCCATTGTATTTTCAAATTTTCCATTCTTCATTTTGAGAAAGGGGAAATTCTTGCGTGATAAAGAGACTATCCTCGCCTACCCTTCTTATAACCGGCTTGATAATTTTGCCCTGCCTGTTCATCGGAAGTACCAGCCGGGCGGTGTTTCACTCGCTTCAAGCATAGGCGACAGCACGGAATACATCGACAACCGCGATTACCAGCCGGGCGACCCGTTAAAGAAGATAGACTGGAAAGCCTTTTCCCGGCTTCAGAAACCGATCGTGAAGGTGTACCAGGAAGAGTATTTTGTGAGAGTCGCCTTGATTCTTGACACTTATATCCCGGGAAGAATTACGAAGAAGTGCCGGAATGAATTTGAGAAATCTGTTTCAATTACCGCATCTATCGCGGATTTCCTTTCAAGGAAGGAGTATATAATAGATATTTTTGTTTTAGGAAGTACAATCTATCAATTAACTACAGGCCGAAATATTGGGTTCCTGAATAATATCCTCGACCTCCTTGCGTGTGTTGACTGTGATTCTAAGGAATATATACACACACTTTATTCTGAGATTTCTCCGAAGTTAAAGCAGATTTCATCTGTAATACTCGTACTTCAGGATTATGATGAGAAACGTGAAAGACTAATTAATATTTTAAGAAGTTTAGGGTTGTCGATTAAAATAATTTTAATTACAGACAAAACAAAAATACCGTTCAACATTAAGGAGACAGATAATTTGACTGTCAGGTTTGTAAGCGAACAGAATTTTAAGGATGGATTAACGGAATTATGATGGAAGAGACAAAAAGATTAACACCATTCCAGCTGATAGAAAATTCCTTGATCATAGCATTTATGGTATTTTCAATCTACCCGTCATTTCGGAATTTTGAATTAATCATCCCGGGTTATTTAGTTTTAATCGTTTTCATTTCCATTTTCATTCTTCAGCCCAAAATAACGATCCCTGATAATTTTATAAAGAACTATACAATCGGGATAGGTATCATATCATTCGTTCTCTATCTCCTTTTCGATTCGTTGAGAGAGAAAGATGAGATAAGAGACTATGCATTTATTATCTATTTTTTCATGGGGTTTACGGTGTTTGCAGGAATCATTCACGTTTTTAAATCAAAGGAGAATAAACATAAACGAATACTTTTAGGGTACCTGACTCTCCTTCTGTTCTGGGGCGCGAGTTACAGGAATTCTGAGTATGCATTTCTACCGATCCTTGCGGTTGCTTTGGGTATTCTTTCGATTATCCTTGTTTTTGAGATCATATATATTTTCCGCATGGAGAATCCGGTTCTGAGAATACCCGTCTTCTACTATCTTGTTATTATCCCGGTAATCGGAGCTTCATTAATTTTTGCAGTATTCTTTATAACATTCATTCCCGACCTTGTAAAGTTCTTTGATAAGAATGTAATCTCGTCAATGCCGAGGATTAGCGGTTTTTCTAATATTTCAAGAATCGGGGATATAAAAAACATCAAACTCTCGCGGAAGATAATCATGCGTATTTACGGTGATGCTCCGTTCTATATGCGGGGGAATGTTTATGAGAATCTTCGAATAAATAAAAACCTCTATGACTGGGAAGCCCGAAATAATTTTGAAGTGCTAGAAAAATCTAATAATTCCGAATTCATTTTAAGACCTGGCGACGGGGAAAATATTGTTAAACGTTATAATTCAACGGTCTTTCTGAAATTACCTTCAGGAACAAAGGAACCTGAACTTTTCCTTCCGGAAAATCCGATTAAATTAATTAATGAAGAAGTAGATAATATTAAGTATGATAATAATCGTGAGGTTGCGCGCCTGACTAAATTTGGATACTTAATCCAATACTCATGTGAATTTACCACGACAGAAAGATTCAAAGAGCTCCCTGACGATTCGCATTTAGCTGTTCCGGATTATATTAAACAAAACTTTTCCGAATTGGCTTTGAATATCCGCGGTGATGCTGAAAAAGATTTTCAGAAGGTCCAAAACCTGAGCGACTTCTTTAAAAATAATGACTTTAAATATTCACTCAGTATCGATTTAAAGCAAGGCCGAGATCCAATCCTTTATTTTTTAACCGAAAGTAAGACCGGGTATTGTGAATATTACGCGACTGCTGCAGTGATTTTACTCAGATTAATGGGGGTAAGAGCGAGGTATCTGTCCGGATTCATTGTTTCTGAAGAGAGTCCCGATAAAGAGTTCTTTGTAGTCCGAGCGCTTCATGCTCATGCATGGGTTGAATATTTCGATACTGAACAGGGTGTCTGGGAAACCTATGACCCGACATCATATGCAATGGGATTTGAACCGAATGAAGGATATGAACCATCAGCATTCGAGAGGTTCTTTGAACTGATACTGTTTCAACGCGACAGATTAAGAAATACTGTTTCCAAACTATCAATGGATGAGATCAGGTACCAACTCCAAAAATTAATCAGTGATTTTACATTTAACATGATATTACTTGGTCTGGTCATTTTATATGTAGTACTCAGACTCGTTTTCGGAAAGGATAAACTGCAGTTTAACCTGTTTAAAAAATATGCAAAAGAGAAAAAGGTAATTCTCCCCGATGAAAAGGAATGGAATAAAATCATTTCTAAAATCGAGGAGATTCTAAGTAAAACAGGAACTAAAAGAGACGTCTCTGAAACAATCAAAGAATATTTAAACAGGATTGACAAAACAAAAATATCTCCCGAACTGTTACAAAAGATAACAGAAGTTATAGAACAATATTATCTTTTTAAATATCGCGGTGAATCAGTCTCCTCTGAAATGATCTACCAGGAATTGAAGTCAAAATAATGATGAATATATTATAATAAGCCACCGTTCACCGTTTACCGTTTCAGATTGCCACGTCGTACCTTACGGTACTCCTCGCAATGACATGCGCACATTTGCAAATTAAATTACGTTATTAGTCATTGCGAGTGTAACGAAGCAATCTCTCTTCGTTTTTCGAATCACGAATCACGGTTCACGAATCACGGATCACATCTTACCGTTCACCGTTTACCGTTCACCGTTTACCGTTCACCGTTCACCGTTTTACATTTCAAATGTTT
>JAQVHJ010000314.1 GCA_028696285.1 bacterium | reverse complement strand
GGAAAACAACTGTTGCTGAGTTATTCAAGGTTGATAAGTTCGGTGTTATCAATACGGATTTAATTGCCGCGGAACTTCGCATTGACCCCGAGTTTAAGAAGAAACTGGTTGAGTTATTAGGTGATTCCGTTCTTGAAGATGATGAGATATCAAAGGAGAAATTACTTGAAGCAATACTTTCCGATGAACTTCGTCCGAAGATAAATGCGATCTTTCATCCCGCAATTCTTGCAAGGGTTAATGAGAAGCTTAAGAAACTTAATCATGATGGTGTTTTTGATATAGTCATTGATGCCCCGATTTTCAAGCAGCTTGGTCTTCTGCCTTTAGTGGAAGTATTGATCTATGTAAAGAGTAATCTTGGCAACAGGATATTACGGATTAAAAAGCGGAAGAACTATGTTGAAGAGACCATCTCTAAATTAATACTCATTCAGAGCGGGGAAGAGGATCTTGAGAAGACAGCCAGCTTTGTTATTGAGAATAACGGGACAGAGAATGAATTGAAAGAGAAGGTGTACGAGATAATTAATAAAATCAGGAATATCCGCGGATGAATTGGAAGAACATCTTAATATTTGTATTTTTGTTTTTTTCAATATTTACATGGGGAACAGAATATTATATTGAAACACTCGGCGATTGTGATATTGTTCTTGAAGACGAAATGAATAAGATCAGTTTATGGAGATTTTCAAATAATCCGTCAGGGTTATTCTGGGATTCGGAACATGAATATACCTATAATAGATTTCTTTCTGACTCATTTAATCTTGAAGGGGAAGAGTCTCAGTTTTTAACGTATTCAGGAACTCTCGGATATTTCTATCCGTTCGGGAGGAAAGCAGCTTTTATTACAGAGATCGGAATTTCAAATTCGAAATTTTTATTAACAGAAGATGAAGAAGAAGATCTCGGGAAAGGTAATCTATTTATTCTCGGTTATAATATAATCCTTCAGAAATTTTTATCTTTGGGGGTTTCCGGGAAATATGCAGTAGTAAACTCCATCGATTTCCAGGAAGATCTTCAGACAACTTCAACATTCCTGGAATGGAATATTGGTTTGGGGATTAAACTAGGGAACAATATTAAAATGGGATTTACAATCTTTCCTTCATATGAAAATTTTGAAAATCAGTATATCTCAAATGAATTTAAATATGATTCCAATGCCGAGAATTTTGGAAGTTCGATTAACCTGATAGCGGAACAAGGTGAAGCACTAAGAATAGGAATAAACCTGTTAACATTATCTAATGTATATAATCCTGATTTTGAAACGGACTTCACTACGATTGATCTGGAAACGCCAGTTTTTAAAAAACTTGATAACAGGGAATTTGAATTTATTCTTAGACATGAAATACAGGAAGGGAAACTTATTTATGGATTTAGAAGTATCCTGTCCAAGATTTCAAAGGAGGAACTTAATAAGAGAGAGGAGTATATTATCCTTGATGATGAAATAAATGTGGAAGCCGGATTTGGTGTTTCATATTCTCCTTTTAAGTATATTCTCTTATGCTCGGAATATTATACATTAGAAAGTGAATTGGAAGATAAGCTTCTGAATAAGTCAGTAAAGTATTCCGGGAACAGGTCAAAATTCGGGATTGAATTCAGAATATTTAAGGAATACTATATCCGTGGGGGATATGTTTCAAGTAATTTTTTAGATGAGTATAAGGAAGCAAAGCAATCTTTCGGATTGGGATATAAACAGGACAGTAAAACAACAGTTGATCTGTTCTACTCAGTAAATGAAGTTGAATATGCCGATGAAAATTTAAAGAATGAAATCAATACCTTATTCGGTTTCTCCAGCAGGATAAATTTCTGATGAGAACTAAAGAGAAGATCTCAGTCGCATTGAGCGGGGGAGTGGACAGTTCTGTTGCAGCGGCAATTTTACTCGAAGAAGGATTTGAGGTTTCAGGTTTTTCATTAATTCTCAGTGACCCGCAGGCGGAGAAAGATATTTCAATTGCAGAGGAATGCGCAAAGTTCCTTGGAATACCGTTTGAAACAATTGATCTCAGGAATGAATTTCATCGGGAGATAATGAAATATTTTATCGATGAATACCGGTCAGGGAGGACTCCAAATCCCTGTATAAAATGCAATCGGGTTATTAAATTCGGTGAGTTACTGTTTAAGAGAGTAGAAAAGTTTTCCGGAAAAATAGCCACCGGACATTATGCAGTGATTGAACATGATGAAAAGAATAATAGATTTCTTCTGAAAAAGGGGTTTGATAAGAAGAAGGATCAGTCGTATTTTCTTTCAACATTGAATCAGGAACAGCTTTCAAGAGTAATCTTCCCTGTAGGGAAATTAAAGAAAACAGAAGTCAAGGACCTCGCCCGGAAATTGAAACTCCCTTCCCGAAATTCGAAAGAGAGCAATGAACTATGCTTCATCCCCGAAGGGCATTATTCAGAGTATATAAGGGAAACTTCAGGTTTAAATGAAAAGGAAGGGAATATTGAGCATGTTGACGGAAGGTTGCTCGGGAAACATACCGGAATAATAAATTACACCATAGGCCAGAGAAAGGGGATGAGAATTGCCTGGTCTGAACCGTTATATGTAATCGCCATAATTCCAGATGAGAACAAAGTTATTGCAGGTGAGGAGAAGTACTTGTATTCAAAAAGGTTTATAGTTGAAAATTTTTTCATAGTTAATCCGGAATATGAAGGAAAAAATGAATTCCCCGGCGAGATTAAAATTAGGTATTTAAATGACCCGACCCCCGGCAGAGTACAATTAATTTCAGGGAACAGGACTGAGATACTTCTTGATAAAGCGGCACGGGCTATTACTCCCGGCCAGCATGCGTGTGTGTATTCCGGGGATGTTGTGATAGGCGGTGGAACAATCACAGAGAATATAAAAGGAGAGTAATATGAAAAGAAAAGTCATTATAATCGGCGGAGTTGCCGCGGGAACAAGCGCTGCTGCGGCTGCAAAGAGAGCGAATCCTGAACTGGAAATTACTATTATTGAAAAACGTTCAAAGATATCTGTCGGAGCATGTTCCTTCCCATATTTTATCGGAGGCCTTGTTGATTCACCGGAGAAACTATATGGTTTTACCCCGAAGAGTTTTAAAGAGAAGAAGGGAACGGAAGTTCTCACTGAGCATGCAGTTCTTGAAATAAATATGAGTAATCGCCAGGTCTCCGTAAAGAATCTAAAGGAAGATAAATTATTTACAATGGATTTTGATATTTTAGTTATTGCGACAGGGTCGGTTCCGATTCGGCTTCCGATACCGGGGAGAGAGTTAGACGGGATATTTAACCTGAAGTTTTTTGAAGAAGCAGTTGCGATTAAGGATTACATGAAGGGGAATAACGTAAGAACCGTGGGTATCGTCGGCGGGGGGAATATCGGCCTGGAACTGGTTGAAAACTTTGCGAGGCTCGGGATCAGATCGTTTATAGTTGAAAGATTCCCTGATATTGTCTTCGGGTATGAACCGGAGATACGTGAGGTTATCCGGGAAGAATTGAAGAAGTTCGAAATACCGTTATATCTTGAAACAACAGCAATGGAATATTCCGGGGAGAACGGAAAGGTTACCGGTATTAAAACAGACAAGGGTAATTTTCATGCAGACATGGTGATTGAATCTGTCGGGATAAAAC
>JAQVHJ010000313.1 GCA_028696285.1 bacterium | reverse complement strand
TGTCCTTTTTCAATCGTTCCCAATCCACCTGGATTCCATTGTGCTGCATTATAATCATCAGCAATTCCCACAAAACAATCACCCATCCCAGAGGAACGTGGGCTTATATTAATTTTAAGAAAAGCCGCGGCGTTTGTTCCAGTTTCTAAGGCTGAAATAGATAAGATGAATGAAAGGATAGAAATAAGAATTATTAATAATTTAAACTTATTCACCTTTTCCTCCTTTTATTTTATTATTGCAATTTTCCCTATTTTTTCATCTCCACTAGATGTCTTAAGTATATAAAAATAAATTCCACTTGATATGTTTTGGTTGGCTGAATTTTTAAGATTCCATTCGAATTCAGATGTATTTATTTTGACTTCAAATAATTTCATACCTGAGATATCATATATTTTTAAATTTGTCCCAGGTGGAACATTACTAAACATAATATATTCTATATTATCCTTCTTTTTTACGGGATTAGGATATATCTTTAATAGATCTAAACTATTTATTGATCCGTAAATTTCCATATATTCATTATTATAAATAGATGAAAACGAAATTATTTGCGGAATAAAAGAATATCCTTCTTTTACTGGTTTTATAGAATAATCTTTTTCGATTGTTAAACCAGTAAAGCAAAAATATCCTTCTGAATTTGATTTTAAAGAAGTATTAATAAACCCTGTTAATTGAATTTTTACATCTTTTATCGGATTTCTATTTTCATCTAAAACCCTACCTGAAATTGAAACCTTCACCAAAGAAAAAATTTTCGAGAACCAGTATCCGATATTATGATAATTAGAATTACTACTTGTCTTTCCAATAATACTTTGGCCAATAGAATCATTAATAATAAAATTAGCTGAAGAACTCTCTACTCCTCCTGAATTAAGATTATCCCATAATATTTCACTTGAAACACTAATAATAAAGAGTATTAAAAATATTAAAATTATTAGTATTTTTTGTTTCATTATTTTACCCTCATTATCCAAACTACATTATAAAATGGTGGTCTATTTTCATGTGGTTGGCTTCCTCCTTTCATGCTTGTAACATCAAAATAGCTTCCAACGCATCCTGATTTTGAACCATTTGCGAACTGATTACCACTAATTGAAGGAGTGTGGTCAGAATGATTATGTGCAGGCATTTCATTAATTGTCAGCGTATGATATTCTTCACCGCCTATACCACCAGAAGTTGAATTTCCACGAAGAAACCTGTTTTCTCCATTTAAATTTGGAATTACCTGTCCATTTAGTGGGCTTTCAGGATCACTTAAAGTTTGCCCATTACATTCTACAAATTCCTCTGGCAAAACTGGAACTCCTGTAATATCTTTTGCCCAGGGTAGAATTGTACCAATTGGAACCGAAATAGCAGAACTTGTAATCCCTGTCAATTGAGAACCATCACCTACAAAAGAAGTTGCCTTAACAGTTCCATTTACGTCAAGTTCTTCTGTTGGAATAGTGGTTCCAATGCCAACCAATCCCGTTTCTCTATAAATATTCCCTGATGATTCTACCCAATTTGACTCTAAACCTGTTAATAGAGAGCCATCACCTATAAAAGAAGTTGCTTTAACTGTTCCATTAACATCTAGTTCTTCTGTGGGTGTTGAGGTTCCAATCCCAACTAAACCTGTCTCTCTATAAATATTACCTGAAGCTTCTACCCAGTCTGTATCCTGAGCTGTATTTATTATCTCTGTAGAACTTAAACCATTTAAAGTGGAAGCTTCATTTGAATATTCTGAGCGGTATGAATACCCAACACTAACAATCCTTTTCCTTGGAGTCATTTCAGGATCACTCCCTACTTTTATTCCAAGATAGTAATCAGTGTTGAATGTTAAATCAATAGGGTTTACACTACCTAAAAGCACATTGAATAAACCTGAAGAAACATTAATATTTTGATCTTCTGTCCAAAGACTTGTTCCTGTTGAGTCATAAATAGCAAAAGTAAATTGATAACTACCATCTTCAACAATCTCCCCTTCTGAATCATGTAGGATACCTTGATAATTAATCAATTTTGGAACACTTGGATAGCAAAATATTATGGAAATTAAAAGAATCGTTGAAAGAATGACTACTTTTTTCATTTCTCCCCCTTTATTTTATTTCAAATTTCAGATGAACCTGTTCCTTGGTTTCGGGTACGATGATTATTGTGAACTTGCCTTGTCCAAGCTCCGCATCCTTTAGCAAATCTATCCTTAAATTCCTCTCGATATTGTGAAATGTTTTTTTGTAGGATAACTCGCCGGTTAATTTGTAAATATATACCTCAATATTCCCGGAGAGATTCCGGAGCTCGGCAATGTTATCCTTGAGCACGAGCTCAATCTTCTTACTCTTCATTTCCTGTACTGGTATTTTCAGGTCTTGCATAATTGAATTTGTGGCCTACCCATCCGGTTTTGGTTTCGACTAATACGTAATATTCACCATTCTCTAACTTGACATCCTTCTCTAAACATATGACACATTCATCGGACTGGATCTTTAAATCCTTATCAAATATCTTTATGCCTTTGTCGGTTACATGACTTCGGTATATGGAGACATTACGTATGTCCTTGAAATTTTTAATATGTATTTTATTGTCTTCGATGAAAATTTTCTCTGCTTCCTTCATTTTTCTCCAATTAATCTATTTATATATAGGCAATAGTCGTGCCAAACAGTGCTTGAAAATGACAAGCCCAACAATTCGGGGGTTATGGAAAATGAGAAGGGAGAATTGAGTGGGGAGATTCTCAAATTGAGAAACTGATTATCATTTTGAGAAAAACATTAAGAATTTTACCACGAAGGACATGAAGGACTTGAAGGGTATGATCGTGATTCGTGATTTGTGATCCGTGAATCGAAAGAAAAGTATTACAAACATATGGTACACATTGTAGGGGCGCCCGGACGGACGCCCTTTTTTTGGTTATAAACATAGAGAGAAGATTTTTAACCGCGGAAGCACGGAAGGATGAAATTTTACTTAGTTGATTTTAAGATTGAAAGGTATACTGAACCAAAGAGCGATGGATAATTATTAAGCCAAAGAATGTAATTTTCACCGCAGAGGTCGCGGAGGACGCAGAGAAGAAATTACTTAATTGATTTTAAGATTAATAAGATATTCTGAACCAAAAAACGATTGGTACTTATAGAGCGATTGAATGTAAAATGGAACCACTGGACACGCTGGGCACACTGCTTTGTTGTGTAAGAAAATAACAATACTTTGAACCAGAAAGCATTTGCTGCTTAGGCGGCAAGAGAATGTAATTTTTCACCACGGAGAGATCCTTCACCTTCGTTCGGGATAAACATCGAACACGGAGGGAATACTTACAATTGAAAATTTAAGATTTTAGATTGAAAATTGAAAAATGAAATATAGCATTATAATACAAGGTGCAAATGTTTAGAGCAACGGATACTTAACAATCAATTGAATGTAAATGTTTTTACCACGAAGGACATGAAGAGATAAATCGTGATTGGTGAACCGTGATCCGTGAACCGAAAGAAAAATATTTTTCACCACGGAGAAGATTTTTAACCGCGGAAGCACGGAAGGATGAAATTTTACTTAGTTGATTTTAAGATTGAAAGGTATACTGAACCAAAGAGCGATGGATAATTATTAAGCCAAAGAATGTAATTTTCACCGCA
>JAQVHJ010000312.1 GCA_028696285.1 bacterium | reverse complement strand
TACGAATTCCAACCCCCGAATTCTACCGGAACACCGACCGCGGCTGGGTTAGGTCTTATATTCATTCGTGCAATAGGCGGTTCATTATCAAAAACCTTAACATAAATACTGTCATACGATGTGCAGTTCCCGTCTGAAACACCAAGAGTAACCTGCTTCATTCCCGTTGACGAATAAACGTGATATGTCCATGTATCCGACCCTGTAGTCCCATCCCCAAAATCCCAGGTAAATAGAATCGGGTCATTGTCCGGATCAAATGAACCCCAACCACTGAACCAGAACTCAGCACCGACCTTCATGGAATGCCCAACACTTGTACAATACAGCTGGTCACTGCCCGCATCCGCATAGGGACATGCATTGCCGGTAGTGTAAAAATCGAAGTAATTTGTGCAGCCGTATTCATAACTGGAATCGCCTATCAACTGAATTAAGAAATGGAGATTATTCATATCAATAGGATTAGCCGGGATAGGAGTATCGTTTTCTGCATCAACAAAATGCATTCTAATTATTGCTCTTTCATTGGGCTCTAATTTTCTTACTTCAATATCGGCATTTAAAAAGTCAAGATAATTAGGGGCGCGGTCTCTTGAACCGGGTGTCGGGTCACTCCAATTCCAGTCCCAAAGAACTCCCGATGTGGTGTCACCCAAACTATGAATAGTTATCCTGTCTATATATGGTAAGACTGTAATTGTATTTCCCCAGCTTGAATTGTAAACCTCTTTTCGGGTTGGTTCCTCTAAATATAATGTTCTTAAATATGTCGGTTGGGATCTTTTATTTTGAACTGTAATGGTAACAGTATCATGACTGACACCCTCCGTTCCCGAACTCTGAATATCATCAATATCCCATGTTACTGCATCATTAAAATAATAAGTAAATTCATCCGTTACACGTTTTTGCATTGACCCGTCTTCCGACCAGTATCGAACAATCAGGTCATCCGGCGAATCTATCTCAGACGCAGGAACATCAACATAAACATGAACTATGGAATCAGGAATCGGGGGAGAAGAATGTGAAAATGGAATCGTTTTAGTATTCTCTAATCCCCGGTTCTTTATGTAAAGTCCCGCATTCTGAACTGCGCACTCATCGCTTGACCAGAAGTGAAAGGTCAAGGTTGAACCCCAGGGCTGGCATCCCCCTATATCTATCGGTGTAATAATAGGAGCGTTCTTGTCCTCGTCCTGGACAATTAAAGTGCTCCAAACTACGGTATATTTATCACAATTATCATACGCCGTAATACGGTAATAAAGATCGGGTTTATCATCAGTGGGAGCCATCGGATCTGTATTTGAATTGGAGTTGTCGCGGATATAAAGCTCGTCAATATTCCAGGTAAATGTATCCCCTGCTTGTGTTGTCAATGGAATCTCGATCATCTCCATTTCACTCCATAACCCGTCTCCGTCCATGGGTGCCATCTCACACTTTACCCCGGCTAAGTCTATACCTGAGACTCCATTACACATATCATAGATAACAGCAAATATCTTTCCGTGACAGGCAGGACCGCCGCCCCCGGGGCGAATTACGATCGGGTTGGTGTAGTCTTCTATTCAAGGAACACTCGTATCACGGATATCAAGTTGAGAATTAGAAGAACGGAAAACACGTACTGTCCCGGCAGGACAATCTCCACCTATATAACTGTCTGTCGCTACTACCCAAACCGTTAAATCAGGATTGCCGTCAGGTTCTGTTACTTCGCAGGCACCGTCATAATTCTTTACATCCTCTCCGGGTATCGTCGCTTCATAATATCCCATCCCGCCGAGACTCTGCATGGAAACCGTTTTCGTATCACTGGTTCCGCTTCCTATATAATACAATATTACACTTAAATTAGCAATCGCGCATTGATCCTCCACCCTGACCTGAACCTTCACATCCGTACATGCCTCAACCGTTTGAAGTGTCTGTGCAATCTGGTTACCCGTATTCACGTCAACAAAAATCGGTTCACTGACCGTAGGTGCAAGACAACAGGAATCTTCTCGAGGTTTCGGCTTCGCGATTAATGTCTTTAATTCAACCTCTTTCCAGAATACATTGCGAATCCAGGTTTGATTATCCGTGTCAAGGTCATTCTTATCTTCAAGGGCACGGGCTTCTGCCCAGCCTACTCTTACTATTACCTGCTTCAAATCCTTCTCCTGGCCGGTAAAGTCATCAATTCCGTCGGCCGGATTCGAATCACGGAAAGCCCGGACTGTATAGGGTGTATCTGCAATTGGATCGGGTGTCTGTTCCAAAACAACATACGTTTCATCGCGCTCAACCCAATATATCCAGCTTAAATAATTAGGCCTTCCCGAATATTCCGGCTGGTCATTCTCTTTTATCCAGTCCATTACTAAACTGTCTTCGAATGTCTTGGCCTTACTCTTTTCGACCCATTTCTGGGCAATTATCAACGCTTCGGAAGAGTGCTGCGCAGAACGGCTCGCGCGGCCGCCAATTATAATCATCTTAACAACCGCAGAAAAAGCAATTGTGATGATAACAATCGCAACTAATACCTCGATTAATGAACTTCCTTTTAAAAAACGCTTCTTTTTTGAATTTTTCATCATGCTCTCCTTTTCTTTCACCTTATATCAGTGCAAGGATAGTGCCAAAATAAAAAAATGTTATTTATCCCAATAATCGGGGGTTTCTGTTTATAGATGGACGGGAGAAGAAAAAGTTCTGGGTATTATTACACATTTTAATGTCGTATTTTATGCAGATACGTTACCAGCCCTCAACTGTTCTCGAAACGATATCACGTGCAAGGCCTTTTACAATGGCATCAAGAGCTTCTTCACGGGAATAGAATACCCCTATCCTCGGGGTGGTGTCCTGGGTTGAATACTGCTGGACAATAAAATTCTCGCTTCTTGAAAGGTTGCTGCCCCAAACCTTCTTTTGTTTTCTTAAATCCCAAAATTCAACATATATCTTGACAAAAATCTTGTATTCTTTTACTGTCTTATCTTCATAGAACGATACCGGTATCTGAGTGTATTGAATAACCGTTCCTTTAAACTCTGAATCCGCGTCTTCCTTCGTTACCTTCTTCAAGGTCCCGTCAAGATTTAATTCATTGACGAGTTCATTCGTTAACTGACTTCCTATCCCGAATTGAATAGTAGTATTTCCGAAAACATTTACATACGTAGTTTTCAAATGTTCCGGCATATTTGGAAGGAAATGATACCCGCACCCTGCTGTTATGAGAATCAAAAGAAATAAAATATAGATTAGTTGTTTTTTCATTTTATATCACCACAAAACTGACCAGTTTATTAGGAACAACTATCACCTTCTTCACATCCTTTCCTTCAAGATATTTTTGTATCTTCTCATCAGTCCTTGCAAGATCCTTCAGTTTGCTTTCACTTATACCCGCTTCAACTTCTATCTTCGATCTGATCTTCCCGTTCACCTGGATAACTACCTCAACCATCTCCGTCTTAATCAGGGATTCATCAAAGATTTCCCAAGCAGTATCAAAAATTGAAGGACTGTAACCGAGTAAAGACCAGAGTTCTTCCGATAAATGCGGGGTCATTGGCGCAAGTAATTTAGCCAGAACTTCCAGAACCTTCTTTGGAATAACATTCTCCGTCTCCAGTCTTTTATAGATAGCATTAACCAGAACACGAATGAAGGATGTCGCTGTATTAAAATGTATCTTATTAAAGTCATTCGTTACATCGCGGATG
>JAQVHJ010000311.1 GCA_028696285.1 bacterium | reverse complement strand
ATTACACTCGGGGATTTGAAGGGAATATTAGAGTCCTTCTGCAGACAGATGTTCGGAAGCCATACAAAAATAAGATTCCGGCCAAGTTTCTTCCCGTTTACGGAACCGAGCGCAGAGGTTGATATATCCTGTGTTTTCTGCGGTGGAACCGGATGTAATGTCTGTAAGAATACCGGCTGGATTGAGATTCTCGGGGCAGGTATGGTAGATCCCGAGGTATTTAAAGCGGTGAATTATGACCCGGAGAAATGGACCGGATTCGCATTCGGAATGGGCGTTGAGCGGGTTGCAATGCTTAAATTTGATATTAATGATATTAGATTATTTTTCGATAACGAATTGGATTTTTTAGAACAATTCTGAGTTAATCAAGTCTTTCTATATTAAAGCCGTTATGAGAATGAAAATTCTGAAGTTCAATATTATAAGCATTTTCAAGATGTTCTATCTGAATGAGATTGCTTTTTAATTCATCTTGTTTCGAAAGGAAATTGTCAATTGTTAAGTCAGTCAAATAACTTGTGTAAACATTGATTAATTTTTCCCTTGAAATTACAAGTGCGAGATGAATCTGGTTCAGTTCCTTTGACTTAGTCTTAATCGATTTTAGATAGGCCAAAGATTCTTTTAGATTGGGGAGCATTTGATTTTGGATAACTGCTTTATAGTTATTCAGATCTGCTTCATTATTCAATTCCATCCTGACTAATTCTGCACTTAGTTCTTCATAGTTCTTCATATAATCGCTATCCTTCTGCATCTGATTATTGTAGCTGAGAATGGACTTCTTGATATTTATACAAGAAATGGAATTAAACATCAATAGGAATACTAAAAAGAGGAGAAAGAATTGTTTTTTTTTCATTTCCCCGAAACGTTAACTTTTTCGCAAAGGATCCCCGGAATTCTTCCTAAATGGGTATCTTTAACATCTTTTGATATCTCGGCAACATTTTTTAAGACATCATAGATATTACCTGAAATCATTGTTTTATCGAGAGCCCCCCGAATTTTACCTTTTTCAATATAATATCCGATTCCGACAGTAACGGAGAATTTCCCCTGAATATAGTCATTTGAATGAAAACCAAGGAACTGTTTGACATATAAACCCTTGTCAATTCCTTTAATAATCTCTTTTTCCTTTTTATCCCCGGGTTCAACATAAATCGATGTTGTGAAGGGGGACGGGGGAGTTGAAATAGAAGCGCCGAACATTGAATGTTTAAATCCGTTTCCGGTCGGGGTCTGTTTCAGCTTTTCTGCAGAATTTAAGTCGTTTATAAATGATTTCAAAACACCCTTTTCAATGAGATACTTCTTGGTAGTGGGGACACCTTCATCATCAAATGGAACAGAATGTATGCATCCGGAAATTAAAGGATTATCTTCAATTGTTAATTTGGACGAGAAGATTTTTTCACCTATTTTATTTTCAAGCGGTGAAATCTTTTTGACGAGATTCTCACCGGAGATCCCGCAGATAAACGCATAGATCAGGGATGAGAATGTTCCCGGGTAAAAATAAACGGGGAGGATTCCGGTTTCGGGAATGATTTTCTTTTTGAAATATTTATATTCGGTTGCCAGGGCATGAAGCTCGACATCCTTAATCTTTTGAGGCTTTTTATCAAAAACATAAGTATAGATCCCGCTTGCACTCTCAGGAATTTTGAGCAGTACAGAAGCAGAGAATGTAGTAGTCTTATTTTTCAGGTTTGCTCCGGATGTGGTTTTGATTTGAGTTGTGGAGGAATCCATTGCAATACCCAAATCAGGTTCAACATCAGTAAATTTTTTTAATCGTGAAATTAAGTCTTCTCCAAATTCCTGAAGGTCTTTAATATTAAGTTTTTTAGTTTTCCCGGAAGTCATCTTCAGGTTTGGTACATCAGCTGCATCGGAAAATTTAAAATGCGCAGGACTGCCGTTCTTTGATAGTTCAATTGCTGAAGAAACAAGTTTTTCAGCATTCTTCGGTTTTGAACCGTAAACAGCGGAAGTCTTCGAATCCTTAATTATACGTAAAGAGAAATCCTGAATATTGCGTTTTGTAACCTCTTCTAATCTTCCGTTCTGATACGATAAACTTGTTGAATGATCTTCCTTTAACAGGACTTCTGCTTCAACACCTTTTTGTTTTGCTATCTCAATTATTTTATTCATGATTATTTACCTCCGATTGTAACACGGTCAATTTTAATATGGGGCGCGCCTTTCCCTGATTTTCTCATTATCTGGCCGCCTTTTCCGCACCCGCCAACTTCAGAAAATTTAAGATCCTTACCGATCATGGAAATGGACCGGAGTGTTTCGAAAAGTTCTCCGCTCATGTTAATATCCTTAACCATATTTCCCAGTTTTCCATTCTTAATCTTATACCCGTACTGTGCACCGAAGGAGAATAGGTTACCCATAGTCTGTCCGCCTTTTGCATCAAGGAGATAATATCCGTCATCAATGCTTGCAACCATTCCATTTAAATCGGAATCTCCATTATCAATATAAATATTTGACATTCGGATAATAGGAGTAAATTTATAACTTTCCGCCCTGCAGTTGCCTGTTGTTTCTTCTCCGAAATCAGCGGCTGTTTCCCTCGAATGCATTCGTCCTGTAAGCTTTCCGTTTTTTATCAGATATGTTTTTTTTGCCTGAACACCTTCATCGTCATACTTATAACTTCCCGGATATCCCTGAAGACTCCCGTCATCTATTACATTCAAAATGGAATTTCCCAGTTCGCGGTTCATTGACATCTCTTTTCTAAATGTCGGGTGATTCTGAATGCTGTCTGCTTCAGAGAGATGTCCAAAAGCCTCATGAATAAAAACACCCGCTTCTCCGGGATCGAGGATAACAGGAAATACACCGCCTTTTATCGGTTCTGCTTTTACTAACTCTTCCATTATACTGCATTGCTTATTCAAATCGGATTCCCTGTTGAGAACTTTTGAATAATCTTCATCGCCGCCTAAACCTATTCTCAGCTGCTGCATGGAATCTTCGCTCTTTCCGTAAATTCCTCCGAAAACATTCACTAACACAATCTCCTGGGTAATCTCAGTTCCTTCTGTGCTGAAGAATGACTTCTTCTGAATGGTTTCATAGTACGAAAGCTCTGTTAATGTAACTACGGGATGCGAGAGTAGTAATTCGTTATATTTTTTCATTAAATCCAATTTTTCTGATAATTTAATACTTGCAGGATGGATCTTTACTTTTGGTTTATACTTCGCTTTCACCAATTCAGGTGCACTTAATTTTATCGGATCTTTGCGCGAAGCACCGATTAATTCTGCCCCTGTCTTCAGTTCCTTAAGGGTTTCCGGCAGATGCTTAACGTCAACAAAAGACGCGGTGGCCTTTCCGCCTTTATGGAACACCCTGACATGTCCGCCATGATTGGAAAAAGTGGTGTATCTTTTGAGTTCCTTCCCATTGAAAGTGATAATGGTATAGAACCCTTCTTCAATCATGATATCGGCATAATTACCGCTGAAATCATTCAGAATCTTCTTGATTTTATCTTTCATATCAATTCTCTCCCGTAATTTTTATTTAGTTTATCATAATTGAATAAAATTGTCAAGAAGAAAAAGGTACAGGAGTTTCCCCATTTTTTTTACTATAGTAGTAATAACTGGTAATTATCATAGTATTTTGGACTTTTAAAGGAAATTCCTTTAATGAATTTGCTTAAGATTTCATGTATCCCATTTACGATTGT
>JAQVHJ010000310.1 GCA_028696285.1 bacterium | reverse complement strand
TTCACATATTCCATTATCACATTCCACACTCCACCCTCCACTCTCCACTATTAAACTAGTGTGCTGGCCTCTACCATCTGTCGCAGGAGAAAAGTATGTATGGGATTAAAGGGATAAATAAGAAATTAGATAAGGATATAACCATCGAGTAGACTGAGTTCGTTAGATTTTAAATATTTATCTCGAACTTAGATTGCTTCAAGTTGCATGCAACTTATCGCAATGACATTCTCGAACTCGAACTGAAAATTCAACGGAGTTGAGTTTTTATCACGTTCCACACTCCACGCTCCATTTACCACTTAACTTCAATTGAGATTGCTTCGGGTTGCAAGCAACCCTCGCAATGACTAATCACGGTTCACATATTCCATTATCACCCTCCACACTCCACTCTCCACTTTCCACTATTAAACTACTTTTTTATTGATTTTAAATTAAATCTATGATATAATTTCACAAATGGAGCTTTAATGGATAAGATCAAGATTGCTCATATTATTACGGAATTGGAGCGCGGTGGCGCGCAATTTAATACATTATTTACTGTTAAAAACCTTCCCGCCGAGAAATATAAGAGAATTTTAATAACTAATACCAGGGGTGTTTTAAATAATGAGGCATACAGATTAAATGATGTCAACAGGATCTTTTTAGGGTCACTGGGAAGAGAACTGAATCTCAGGAAGGATATTCAAACCTTCCTTGAAATTTTCCGGATCTTGAAGAAGGAAAAGCCGCATATTGTCCATACCCACTCATCCAAAGCCGGACTACTTGGGAGATGGGCTGCGTACTTTGCAAAGGTTCCTATCATTATTCACACTGTTCATGGCTTCGGATTCTGGTATTTCTCCAATAAATTGATCAGGAGGTTCTTTATCTTTTTGGAAAGGATAACCGCAATGATTACCAGTACACTGGTTGTCGTTTCGACAAAGGATATGAAGGTCGGACTTTCGAAGAAGATTGGGAACTCTTTTAAATATGAAATTATCCGAAGCGGAATAGATATTAAAGAGATCAAGAATACAAATATAAACAGGGATCAAATCTTATCTGAATTAGGAATCCGGAATAATGAGTTTATTGTTCTGAAGATTGCCCCGTTTAAGAAGCAAAAGGCACCCTTGAATTTTATACGTCTTGCATCCGAGGTAATCACCAAAAAACAGGACTTCCCCATTAAATTTGTACTCATAGGCGGAGGGGAACTTGAACAAGAAATAAAGAATGAGATTGAGAAACTGCATTTGGAAGATCATGTTATCCTGGCAGGTTGGAAGGAGAATCCCATCCCCTATTTCAAGGCAGCGGATGTTTTCATCTTAACTTCTGAATGGGAAGGATTACCAAGAACTTTCCTTGAAGCAATGGCTTGCCAAAAACCGATAATTGCAACGAATGTCGGGGGTGCGGAAGATGTCATTAAGAATGAAGTAAACGGCTTCCTTGTTCCGTTTGGAAATATAAAAATCATGGCTGACAGACTGATTTATCTGATTGAGAATGATGAAATTCGAAAAAACATGGCTGAAGAATCAGGGCGGTTGCTGAGTGATGAGTTTGACATTAATGTAATGGTCCGGCAGCTCGATAACCTTTATCACAGGAAAATAACAGGATTAAACGCATGAATAACTCCCCGGATATTTTATTATTGTTCGCACTGGTAAGTTTTTTAATATCATTCTTTTCTGTTCCGGTCATCAGGTTTCTCGCGAATAAATTTAAGATCGTGGATGTCCCTGATAAGGATTTGAAACAGCATCAGAAACCAATCCCGTATTTTGGGGGGTTGGCAATATTTATCGCGGTCCTCATCACCCTCTTCTTTTATTTCAGGAAATATAGTGCAAATGAAATGGAATGGGAAGCACTGTTCTTTTCAACCTTAATTATAATCATTACAGGTGTCATAGATGATTTGAAACGGATAAAGTGGTATGTAAAACTTTTCGGCCAGGTAGTCTCTGCAATTATTTTAATCAGTTTCGGTATGCACCTGAAGATAATGTTCTACCCGACATGGCTTAATATTCTCATTACCTTTTTCTGGATACTTGCCGTAACCAATTCAATTAATATCATTGATATCATGGACGGGCTCGCATCAAGTATCTCAATCATTGCATTCATTGCATTCCTCGTAATCGGATTTCCGCAGGATAACTCCATGGTCATCATAATTTCTGTCGTTTTTGTTTCAGCGATATTACCGTTTTTCTTCTGGAACTTCCCCCCTGCAAAGATTTTTCTGGGAGATACCGGGGCTTTACTTCTCGGGTTCATGCTCTCCGTTGTTTCTATCCAGGTCAGTTATACAACGGTCAATACTATTGCACTTCTTGCCCCTGCAATTATCCTTGGTATCCCGCTGTTTGATGTATTCCTTGTTTCCACGATACGTTTTGCAAAACGGATCCCGATAGTTAAGGGAAGCCCGGATCATTTAGCCTTACGCCTTAGAAAACTCGGCCTTCCTGATTCGAAGGTTCTCCTGCTGATTGACTGGTTTGCAATATTCCTTGCTATCTCCGCTGTCGCAATAACATACAGTTCGACGGAAATAGCAGTTGCATTATACTTCTTTATCTTCTTCTCCGCGCTTGTCTTTGGATTTGAACTTTCTAAGATTGATATGAAGGCGCCGAAAAAGGACGGTTTGAATGAGTAATATTATCATAGGTGCCGGGATCTCAGGACTAACCCTGGGGAATTTATGTCAGCAGAAGAAGATTAACTTTAAGATACTGGAAAAGGAAGAGGAACCGGGAGGACTTTGCAGAACAGTTAAGGTGAATGATTTCCTCTTCGATAAAACGGGGCATCTCCTTTACTTCAGAAGTAAGAGAGAAGAAGATTTCATCAGGAAATATCTCCGGATCCCACTTCTTAAACAAGAGAGGAACTCTGCAATATTTTATAAAAATAATTTTATCCCATACCCGTTTCAACTGAATTTATGGGCTCTTCCGAAGGTAGAGAAAAATAAGTGTATTTCTTCCATTATGTCCTTGAGCAGGGATATCCTGAAAAAAGGGAATAATAACAAACCCCCTGAAAACTTTGAAGACTGGGCACGAATAAGTTTCGGTGACGGGATTGCTGAAAAATTCATGCTTCCCTATAATAAAAAATTATGGCGGATACCCTTGAAGAAGTTATCCCTGGGATGGTTAGGTGATTTTGTCCCGAACCCGGACTATGCTCAAATCCTGATGAGCGCAGATGAACCTCCTGAAGGATCCATCGGGTATAATCCGCATTTCTACTACCCCCAAAATGGAGGGATCCAGACCATTACCGATGCTCTATACTCCAGGATCAAACGCAATGTTAAACTGGAATTAAATCTTGAATCAATCAATCCCTTGAAGAAAACTATTACCGTAAACGGGAAACAGGTTAAATATTCAACCCTTTCTTCTTCAATACCCTTGAAAAATCTAATGCAATTAATTCCTTCTCTCCCGGATAATATAAAAAATATTGTCAAGGACCTTCATTCAATCTCCGTCTTATACCTGAATATTGGATTCTCCGGGCAATGCCATCATAAATATCACTGGATTTATTTCCCTGAAAGTAAATTTAACTTTTACAGGATCGGGTTTTATAATAATATCAGCCCTTCCCTTGTCCCGAAGGATTCGACTTCGATCTATGTTGAGTTTTCATACAGGGAAAAGCTTCCGTTTAACCTGTGCAATCTTCTGAAAAAATTACTGAATCTTCTCAAATCA
>JAQVHJ010000309.1 GCA_028696285.1 bacterium | reverse complement strand
CAAAAAAAGATTCCATGAACGGAAAGGTTGTCGCAATCTCCGGGTCTGGAAATGTGGCGCAGTATGCAACTGAAAAGGCAATTGAAATGGGAGCAAAGGTTGTTACACTCTCAGATTCAGGTGGAAGCATTTATGATAAGGACGGGATTACAAAAGAAAAACTCGCTTTCATAATGGAATTGAAAAATGTAAAGCGCGGAAGAATTAAGGAATATGCGGATAAATACAAATGTGAATATCTCGATGGTAAAAAGCCGTGGTCTGTCAAGTGTGACGTAGCATTACCTTGCGCAACTCAAAATGAAATAAGCGCAAAAGATGCTGAAACACTGATTAAAAACGGATGCATTTGTATTGCTGAAGGCGCAAATATGCCGAGTGAACCGGAAGCAATTGATATTTATTTGAAGAATAAAATCCTTTACGGACCGGGAAAAGCTGCAAATGCAGGGGGAGTATCTGTTTCAGGTCTTGAAATGTCGCAGAACAGTCTCCACTTAAGCTGGACAAGAGAAGAAGTAGATCAGAGACTAGTCGGGATTATGAAAGCTATTCATGAACAATGTGTTGAATACGGAAAAGACGGGAACTTTATCAATTATGTTAAAGGCGCAAATATCGCAGGATTGACAAAAGTTGCAGAAGCAATGGTTGCCCAGGGAATTGTTTAACTGACATAATGGTATTTTTAAAAGGCGGTTAATTTATATTAGCCGCCTTTTTTTTATTCGTCTGAAAATTCTTTTTTAATCCGGGTATACGCCCAGTTCAATTCTCTCATCTTTTCCTGGGCGCGCTCTTGCTCAATAACTGTAAGATTACTTGTCTTGTCAGGATGATATCTTCTGACTAAATTTCTGTACTTAACTTTAATCTCTTCAAATGTCATATCACCTGTTACTTCTAATATATTCATTGCCTTCTCCAGCTCATCATCACCTTGTCCAAACATTTCACTCTCTGCAGTCTTGTATTCAAAACTGTAAAGCAATTCAGAAAAATCATTCTCGGAAACGGATAATCCCAAACTTATCTTTCTGACAATGCTTATTAACTCAGATTTATTCTCCGGGAATGTATTGGCTAAACGGATTAAATTCCGTATAAATTTATATTTAGATTCTGAATCCAGGTGGATAGATGCTGAATACACATCATCTTCTATATTTAAAAAATTCTTCATATAATTTTCCCTAATATATCCCTTCGCTAAGTCACCGGTAAATTTATTCTTTTCAAAGATATTCTCTATAATTTTCCTTCTTTTAATAGGTGTAATTTGTATCATTTGGAGAATATAAAAAACAATATTTATTAAAGGTTGGATTTTTTTCTTAAACAGTTCAGTATGGTGAATGGAATCTTCTGATTCCTTTATTTTTTTCTTCTTTTTAGAGAATTTCTCCTGAGTATGATAATAATAGAAGCAGAAAATTACTACAGCGGAAATAATTATTATCAATAGAAAAAGAAACAGAGTTTTATTCACTCTAATTTCTCCAGGAATATTCTTGTGATGATTTTTTATCCAGGTTCTTACGTATTTGCTGGTAGGCAACATTGATATCTTTCATCTTCTCCTCCGCCTGCTTCTTCTCAGATTCTCCCCTATTTAAGTACCTGTCTGGATGGTATTTTGAAACTAATTTTATATAGGCATCTTTTACTTCTTCTAATGATGCGCCGGGATTTAATCCTAATTCAGCATAGGGATCTTTTCCCTTTTTTTGTGCCCTGTAATTTTGGTTATACGAATAACCGGAAAATTGAATTTCATTCAATAACATTATCAGGTCGTTGGATGATAACCCTATCAGCATTGTGATTTGATACAAAACATTAACAGAATCCTGGTTCAATCTTTTAATATTGTTAAGCATCTTTATCTGATTCCTAAGGTATTTTAAACGATTTCCATAGTTAAAATTCTTCTTGATCGTTTCAGTATAATATTTTATGAAGCCGGTATTATTCATGTAAATTTCCTCAATTAAATCCAAACTCTCTTTTCGGTACTGAACATTTTTCCCGTACATTTCCTGAAGTATATTTTTTCTTAAATAAGTCTGGACATTACATTGCGCTAAAATATAAGCGGAACACATGATTAATGGTTTAATTTTTGAAATGAATGAACTGTCCCCATAGTTCCTTTGATTGTTTCTTTGAGAATAATTGAAATGATCATCTGAACTTCCACTGCTTGAGTATTCGCCTGTTGAATAATTGTTATCCGATCTTGACGTACTGAATAATTTTGAGATTCCCCAAATTACACCGTAAATCACAAGATACCAAAATATTGTTTGACACATTGTACAACCTTAAAAAAAAGAGCGGGAATCTAATGATCCCCGCCCTTATTATATATTACTACATCATTTCTGAATTATTTCTTTTTCTTTAATGCAGTCTTAATCATATCAATTGCTTTCTTAATATTCTCAACTGAATTTGCATAAGAGAATCTGAGGAATCCTTCACCGTATTTACCGAATGCTGCGCCGCTTAAGCATGCAACACCGCCCTCGTTAAGTAAATAATCTGCTAATTCCTTTGAACCATAGCCTGTCCCTTCAATATTTGGGAATACATAGAATGCGCCTGTGGGAACTTTGCATCGGAAACCGTCTATCGAATTCATCCCTTCAACAATTATATCTCTTCTCTTCTTGAATTCAGCTACCATTTTATCTACATAGGATTGATCGCCCTTCAGACCTTCTATTCCGGCAATCTGGACAAATGTTGCGGTGCATGAATTTACATTGGTCATCATCTTGCTCATAAGATCTGCCACATCTTTCGGCATTACACCATATCCTAATCTCCAGCCCGTCATCGCGTATGTCTTTGAGAAACCGTCCATCATGATTGTGCGCTCCTTCATTCCGGGAACACTCAAGATAGAATAATGCTTCCCGCCATAGATTATTCTGGAGTAAATTTCATCGGCAAAAACATAGATATCATGCTTCTTGCAGAGATCTGCAATCGCTTCCAGGTCTGACATCTCAAAGATACCGCCTGTCGGGTTCTGAGGTGAATTTATTACAATCGCTTTTGTCTTAGGTGTGATTAGCTTCTTTAAATCTTCAATTTCAAATCTGAAATCCTTCTTTTCAAGTAACGGTAATGGAACAGGTGTCGCTCCGCAGAAATTAATAACCGATTCATAAATCGGATAACCGGGATTAGGATAAATAACCTCATCACCCTTCTCAACTAATTGAGTCAAGGCGAAATAAATTACAGGTTTACCGCCGGGGGTAACTACTACTTCTTCAGGCTTAACTTCAATATTCCTGGTCTTTGAAACGTACTCCGCAATAGTCTCACGAAACTGAAGTAAACCCGCAGAAGGGCCGTAATGTGTGAAACCTTCCTTAAGTGCCTTGATTGCCGCTTCTGTAATGTTCGGGGGAGTATCGAAGTCCGGTTCACCTATCTGTAAATGAACAACCTGCTTACCCGTCGCTTCTAAAGCTTTTGCTCTCGCCAAAACTTCAAATGCAGATTCCGTCCCAAGACGCTCCATTCTCTTCGCAAATTTCATAACAACCTCCATTTTTAACATTTATTTAATTAGTATAACATAAAAAATTGTAAAATGCAAGAAAAAATATACGGGGATAATGTCAAGTATTTTCTGTAAAAGTAAAAATTACTCACTAATACAGCCCCTCCTTCTTAATCACCTCAAATTTTAATAAGATATAAAAGAACCTTTCTATCGAATCATCGTTTTCAAATCCTTC
>JAQVHJ010000308.1 GCA_028696285.1 bacterium | reverse complement strand
GTTTAGATTAATTATTTTGTCCAATAAATCATTTTCAGCCTTAAAAATAATAGTTTGCTTAACCGCATTGGAAAATCTGGTTATGGAATATCTGGTGTCGGTAAACAGCATGACTTCAAGACCTAATCTATGTACTTGACGCGCAAGCCCAAGTGCCTGAATATGATTACCAAGGATAAATACAGATTCTACCATTTAATAACCTTTACTCTTTTAAAACTTTTTTATATACGCGAATTAACCTGTTAGCAATGTTTTCTGAAGCAAGTCCCAGATTGAAAATCCTGTCCTTCCCATTTGTTCGTTTCCCAAAATCTAAGACAGCTTTAATTTTATCGGCTATGTCTTCAGGTTCAAACGAAGTAATATAACACCCCTCGGTATCACCTAAAACCCAACTTACATCTCCAACATCAGTTGAAACAACCGGGCAATTACAAGCCATTGCTTCTTTAATAACATTTACACTTCCTTCCCTTCTGGAAGTCAATAACAGTACATCAGCTGCATTAAGATAATATGGGATCTCCCGATTAGGAACATCATGAATATGTTTAAAATCAATAGTATTATCATCAAGATGTCTTATTGCGTCCATAGCTAAGTTTAAATTCTTTTCCTCCCGATTTTTAACTGCAATAAATACAATAAGCTTTTTATTTTCTTTATATCCAATGTATTGCCTGGCGATTTCTTTGGGTATCGGTCTGAACCTTTCAATATCAACTCCATTCGGAATTACCTGAACTCTATTGATCCCGATAAGCTCCTTCATTTTACCGGTTTTTACAATTGTCTCAGTCCATTTGTATTTGATAAATAGCCTGGTAAGCGCCCTAAAAAGTCCTGATATATAAACGTCAGAACCCATAAGAGAAACCACCAGTGGCTTACACCCAGCCAGCACGGCGACAAATCCGCAGAGACTATAATGAGCATGAGCAAGATTATATTGTCCGTTTTTAAATGTATTTCGCAGCTTTCTGATTGCATTCAAATAACCCCAAAATCCGGGTTTGATGAGAAAATATTCTATATCGACACCTGCTTTTATAAGAGAGTCGCCCTGATTCTTTACAACATCTCCCGGTCGTCCTACTCTTCCACTAGATATAAATAGAACCTTCATCTCGTAGTACGCTTAAAAACAAGTAATCGGTTATCGGTTATCGGTATTCGGTATTCGGATAAAAAAATTTAGTGGTTGTTTAATACTGTAGATAATATAAATTCCAATCTTAAATTATAACAGGCATTATATGCAAATTCTCCTTCTTCAAAAAACCATTTATTCTGAATATATCTGAATCTACCTGGTTTACCATCGAAAAGCATCTGGTAAGGATCGCTCTGCCCGAAGATGCATTGCATTTCGTTGACAAGATACCCTTGCTCTGATTCAAAAATGTCAATTGCCTGACTGTAAAATCCGTGTTTATCTGTTATTTCCTTAACAAATTCGAACAGACCTAATGGAGCATTATCATAATTCTTCATCAGAGAACCACTGCTCTTCTCACCTATCTTTAGTTTTTTATGCGCGAAAAAACTCTCCCCTATTCTTACAACTCTCCATTCAAAATCATGAGGGATAAACTCCTGAAAAATCACAAATTTTTTCTGCCGATTCCCAGCTTTTGTTTTATAGATATTGATTTTTTTGGCTATATCGGATGGATGGATGATATAATGGAATCCTCTTTTTAACAATCCCCCTTTTTCTCTGTTTGGACCTATTCGTTGAGGAGCTCCTCTCCCCTTGAAGGTTTCGTCAATATAGTCTTTTGCCTCTGTAATGGATTTGATTATTATCACTCCGCTGCCTGATGCACCGATATTTGTCTTGGCAACAAATGGAAATGCTGCTGAACGAATGTATTCCAAGGCATCTCCATAACAATAAAACACATCTGTCTTCGGATGAGGCATATTGTTTGCCTTCAGCCAGGATGCAAGGAATCTTTTATTTTCGTAGATGAAAATCTCTTGCGGTGAAGGGAATATTTTATAACCTAAAACAACTCCCAGTATATAGATCCTCTCATCATAAAGCAGCTTAAAATGAGCCGTAAGTCCTCCGGGTTTTGCAAACAGGATATCAAAGGGCTCTTTCTGTATTTCTTCCAGCCAGTTGTTTGCGGTCAGATTGACTACTCTGTATTCAACCTGATCATGAAAGTCTTCACAAGCCTTTATCCAAAGAATGTGATCATCCTTAAGTTCGTTGCGTAGTATTACTGCTTTTATCTTCAATACTTTACTTTAGTGGTTTGAGGGTATTCGGTATTCGGTGTTCGGTATTCAGTATTCGGTAAGAAGAAGTATTATTTGCAAAATGTAGAAGATTTTTCAATCATTTTGTAAATCATTTTACCTATTGATTCACATTTCTTAATTAATTTATCGGATTTGACTGAATCAAGATATTGGCACTCTAATGAGACTTCAATCCAGTGTTGTGTTTCCAACTGTTCGGCATCAGCATCAGTCAGTTTTGATATGAAATGCATTTCATATCTTCTTTTCGCCCATGCTTCGGCTATTTGAGCTCCAACTGACCTGGATGATCTTCTACTTTGATCCGTTAATGAATACTTCTCTGAAACAGGAAACTCTTTAGTACATAAATAGATTTCTTTAGCAACCTCTCTGGCTAATTTGTAAACTTCAAGATCTCTGAAACTTTTTACGTACATAGTTCTACTATTTTCAACCGAAAACACTCACCGATTACCGATTACCGATTACTGATTACCTGGTTATTGTATCATCTTCAATAAATACGAAATGCTTAAAATTTTAAATAAAATCTCCCTGGGAATATATTTTATCACGGTTAAATCAAATAAATCACCTGAAATTGGAATCTTCAGCCAGAAGTCTTTATTATACTCCCATGCTTTGCTAACAGCATAAGGATCAAAATCAGGCGAAGGTTTTCTTATAACCTTTTTAAAATATCCTTTTGCTATGTTAAGTTTTCCAAATGGACTAATAAGATCATCTGGTCGATAACCTTTATCAGTTAGCATTTTGCCAAACCCGGGATAAGTATTTTTTATAATGTATGCATAGAGTACCTGACCTTTGTATCTCTTAAGAGGATTATGTTCAAAGAAATCAGAATGTATTCCTGCCAGTTCTGTTTTGAAAATTGCCTTTAGAAATTCAATATCCAGAAATGGCGTTCTGTTTTTTATATACCGGAACTGATTTATCATTTCCGCCCCGAAATACTTCCTGAAAATCTCTTCAAAAACAAATACATAAAACCTTTGATTCTTTGTCAGTCCCGATAATGAATTATCATAACAAGGAAGATGAAGGATATCCTCTTTCAGGGATTCAATTTGTAATTTGAAATTACTAGTGTTGAGGCACTGAAACTCCCTGCTGCCTTCAATCTTTCTTATTCCTTCCTCAGGTCTTTCTGAATCAAACAGGGAATAAAGATTTGAAGAAATCACAGCTCCGGCAATATGTGCAGCACGGAATATTTCACTTCCGAAATTGCCTGTAATAATATGTTGAAAATCACTGGAAAGCCTTTTTGCTGAATGCAGGTAATGAGACCTGGCAAAAGTTGCTGTTCCTGATGAGTTTATAATGAACTCCTTACCGCAGGGCAGATAATCATTTTTAATATATGAATCTTCCAGTTCAAAATTAATAAATGGAATTCCCGCCTTTTCTGCTAACTGTAATGCAATTCGGGTGTCTTTTGAATTTTTCGAACCAAAACTGTAGCATGAAAAAAC
>JAQVHJ010000307.1 GCA_028696285.1 bacterium | reverse complement strand
TGAATAGTATTTGCGTTTTTGCGACATTGCTTTTTATTTATTATAATGTATCAGAAGCTCCCCGTTTAATAAAGAACCTTAAAAGTTTTATATTAGGTTACAATCTTGGATTGTTGGGGTATCGCCTTTTATTGCTTGTAATCTTGCAAGTATCTCCAGATGAATGGAGTAGAATTTATAACATTAAAGCGCCGTCAGTTGCCGGGTTTACCGGGAAGAATCTTTTAATCACACTGATGATCATCGCGATCTATATGGTCCCGATAGGATATTTGACGTCATTGTTTAAATCCTTATTCTTCCATCCTAAATCAGAGAGTTTCAGAGAAGAGCAGGAAAAAGTGTTAAGGACAGGAGATCAGGGTTTAAGGGAAAAGATGCAGTAATTATTGAGACCGTTTCGAGAACTGCTTAAAATATTTAAACCGTCTTTACAAGCGCCGTGCCGGAGAACCGGCAGTATTGAAATATTGCACAATTCTGCCACATATAATCAGGGACGATTCAATCGTGTTGATTTTTGTATAAAAGATCCAAACAGTCCTTCGAGAAGTTCAGGATTTTATAAATCAATTAAACTATTAAAAGTGACCAAAGTACCTCAACAACTCCGTGAGCGCCGTTCATTGTTAAGCATTCATTCAGAGGTGTTAAGCGGATTATGGTCAAGAGACATTGTATTCATAAATATAATTGCGAACATTGTTAATCCCGTTTATGGTTCGCGCGGGTTATTATTTCTATATGGAGTAGAAGGCATCGGCGCGACAGAAAGCAATTCAATAAAGAACAGTGAAGAAGGTTTTGCATCATTGTCCGGATTGCTTCAGGGTAATTTTAAACAATTAAAACAAGAGGATTTAACAAAGGGTGATTATCTTGAGATATCGGAGAGGATGGAAAACTTTACACGATTAATGGTAATTCGCGGCATTCCCGGAACCCGGGCCGGAACCGGGACAACTGCGCAATCTGAGTTGAGCATAAATTCCGACCCTACAGAAGAGGTGAATGAGGAATTTATTAGAGGGCTGCTTCACGATGAATACATTCTTCTTTCTGTTGCTGTGCCGGTTAATTATGAGACATTAAATTTTTGGATTCAGGAAACTAGTGAGAAGTTATCAGCGTGGAAATCAGATATAGAAGGAATGAAATCGATCTCTGCGGGGATATCCGTTCCTTTCATGATGATAGGCATGCTTGGCCGCCAAGTAGGAAACAGTGTTCAGGATTCCAATTCATTTTCTGAAAGCAACAGTGTTTCGGATGCGCTAAGTGAGGGGATGACCGAAGGTAATCAAACAAGCCATACCGAAGGAGAAAATTTATCAAACAGTATTACGGAGACAGAAGGGAATTCGGAATCTCACAGCATTGCCAGCGGAATGAGCGATTCAATAGGAGACAACTTAGGATATACAAAAGGAAATAATTTTTCCCATGGAGATATTATTAATCATTCAGATTCCATGCAGAACAATCATACAGATTCTCAATCTAACCAGGAATCCTTCTCATTCTCTGAAATGAACTCAGAGACACAGCATCATTCAGTTACACAATCACAGTCTTTCACTCGGTCGCACAGCGAAACAAACGGTGTTGGACAGAATGTCAGCATCTCTCAAAACTGGGGAACTTCAATGAACCGTTCGTCTTCTTTTGGGCAGAACTGGCAACAGTCATTATCAGAGGTTAATTCTATAACAAACTCGCAATCAAGTTCAAGCGGAGTGACAGAATCACTGTCAAAAACAGATTATAACAATTTTTATCAAAGTTCTTTTTCAAAGCCGGCAGTAATGGAAAGCGGCGGATTAAACAACTCCCATGGCTGGAATGTAAACGGTGGAATCAATGCGAGCATTGAGATGCTCGGAATTTTTGGGAAAGGAGGATACAACGAATCAACCGGGAACAACAATGGTTTTAATCAGATGGACAACGGTTCATACATGGATTTCATGCGTTTAACAAAAGAGACTCTTCCGGAGTCCAATTTAAGCAATCCTTATAAAGTATTTAACGCACAGGATATCCTCGGCAATGTAAGTAATGAGCATCCTTTCGGAACAAGCTATACGCTTTATAACGGCAACCCGGTAACAAATGGAATTGCGAATAATATCAGCAATTCAGTCGGTGAGGCGATCACAAAAGGGTTAAATGTCGGAAATGGTATAGGCGGGAATGTGGTTGAAACGGTTGCAGAAGGTGTTTCGAAAAACCTGGGGCTTACCACCGGATTCTCCCGTCAACAATCCGTGACAGACGGTTGGAGTTATTCACAGGGTTTAGCGGAGACTTATGGAACATCTCAAACAACAGGAACTACTGAGGGGCAGGTTAGAGGATATTCGGAGACTCAATCGGACGGTTACTCTCAAGGGACAACAGACGGCTACAGTAATTCTGAAACACAGGGTAACTCACAGCAATGGAATTCGGGCAGTTCAATCAACCGCGGAACAAATTACACCAGCTCTTTTTCAAATGGTCAGAATCACTCTTTAGCCGAATCCCAAGGAACTATAAAAGTTAACACCGTAAGCCATGGAGAAAGTTTTCAAAAAAGTACCGGTACGACACACACCGATTCCAAGGGGAATGTTATTGGGATGATAAACAGCACCGGATACAATCGCGGCATTAATGCGGGATTATCGTCAAGTTTTGGCATTGCTCCCTCTGTAATGATAAGTCATTCAAGAAGGGAATATGATGAAGAGAGAGAAAGCATTGCAAGATTATATTCAACACTGAAAGAACGCTTGATTCAGGGTTTAAAAACAGGAATATTTTCAACGGCAACATATCTAATGACACCTGATGATATTGTTGCTGCGAAAGCGAAGACTTTGATCAGAAGCGCATTTATTAATAATGAATTGTTAAGCCCTATCCAGGTGCTTGAGCCGAAAGAAGAATTGGAAAAGACGTTAAAAATTTATATGAAAACATTCAGTCAATCAAATATAAGGGAAGATGCAGAGCACCCAACCGAAAGTTATAAATACTGCCAAACATTGCTCCCGTCAGAATTGGCGGCATTTAATCATCCGCCGAGAATTGAAGCGGGGGGGATTTACACCACAGTTGAAAACATTCCGGATTCTTTCGCCCTGCCGAGTGACAGAACGGGAAAGATTGATATCGGCAGAATTATTTCTCCGGAAACCGGAGATGTTACGGATTTCAGGTTCGGATTGAATGAAAGAGAACTGGTTCATACAGCTATTTATGGTATAACAGGTAGCGGGAAGACGAACGGGGCAATTCATTATCTTGAAAAAATTGCAAACACAATGGAAGATGTAAACATAAATATTTTTGACTTCAAGAATGACTGGAGAGATTTATTTAATGTAATAGAAAACAAGGAGCGTTTTCGGTTTTTCAGCCTGTATAATGAAAATCTGTTTCCGCTTCAGTTCAATCCTCTTCGAGTCCCGACGGGGATTGAGCCGGAAGAATGGAAAGATACGGTGACAGAGGTATTCTGTTTAGAGAATCTTCTGGGAGAAAAGCAATTTGGAATAATCGATCAGGGTATTTATCATCTTTATGAACAGGCCGGAATATTTGATAATCCCGACGACGCTCCTTCCCTGTCAAAAAAGATAACACTATCAAATTTGTATAATCATCTATTATCAGAATTAAATACAATAACAAGCAAGAATATGATAGATTCATACTATGGAATTTTAGTTCGGTTACGAAAGTACACAAACACAAAATCGAAACTTTATCGGCTCTATTCAA
>JAQVHJ010000008.1 GCA_028696285.1 bacterium | reverse complement strand
TGATGATGGAAGATTTGAATTGTTAAGCGTGTCCCGTGGATTGAAATTAAATGCAAAATAAACATTAGATAAATATAGCTTCACACCCATTTATCATTGTGGGAAGAGGATGGTCGAGGGTGGGGGGTGATGATGGAATTTGAACATGTAGAAATAAAAGGTTTAATCCCGATAGTTTCCTTGAACATCGGGACGCCTTCGCTTCGCTTGTCGCAGGTGAAAGTAATGGAAGGGGGAAAATATATAAGATTGAAAATTTTAGATTGAAAATTGAAAAATTGTAAATATAGCATTTAAAATGCAAGTGCAGATGTTCAAAACATTTACTACTTAACAAGATATCGAATGTATTTTCAACTACCGGACACACGGGGCACACTGACAAGAAAAAAGAGATTGTAAATAAGATAAATTACTGTTCACCGTTTAGCGTTTACTGTTTATCATAAAGCTTACTGCGTAACCTGAATTGACAGGGACTTTTACGAGACTTATAACATGAAAAAGAAAGACGAAGACATATAAACAGGGAACGGAAGGGAAAAAATATATAAGATTGAAAATTTTATATTGAAAATTGAAAAGCCATTAATATAGCTTTTATCCGAGTGTTGCAGATGTTCATAACGAATGATAATTGATATCCTATTGAATGTAATATTATCCGCGTAATATCATGCATCACATTGATGCCCACCGCCGCACCAGACAAACTGAAAAGACAAATGATAGGTTATTTAAAATGCAAAACGTAAAACTGAAACCGGAAGTTGATTTTTTATTAAAAATATGGTATTATTTACATTATGAAAGGAAAAAGCGTTTTTTATAATATAATAACACGGGAATATTTTTCATTAGATTTTTTTAAAAGGAATGCCAATACAATATTAAAGACCTTTATATTCAATGAGATTTCCGGAATAAAGATTAATTTGGGAGATTTCAATAGCTTGGAGAAGGCTCATGAAGGTTTTTATAAACGTTTAAAAGTTAAAAAAGTAACAGAACTATATATTGAATCTTTACTTAAAAAGGCAATGATTCAATATTATCTTGGAGAGTACAATTTATTAAGGAGAACAGCAGAAGAATCCCTGAAATTAGCCAAGAAAATTAAGTACCGAGAAGGCAGGGAACACAGTTATTATTTAATTGGACTTTCATATTATGGTCAAGCCAAATATAAAAAAGCAATTGAATATTCCACCAAATCGAGTGAATCTAAATTATTCGAAATAGCTCAAGACAGTTTAAGTTTAATTTCTACGATTTACTATTATCTTAATGATTATGATAAAGCCTCCTATTATTTTGATAAACTTAGAAGATTACGGGAAAAGAAAAAGAATCCTTCATTATTAGCAGGGACATATTCATTTTTAGCATCATTAAATTTCAGTAAAGGAGAATATAGAACAGCTCTGAAGAATATCAATAAATCAGTAAAGCTTTATTTAAAAACAGGAGAATTGCTTAACGCATCATTTTCAATGACCAATCTTGGTGTTATTTTAGATACCCTTGGTATGATTGAAGAGGCGAAGCAAACTTATTTAAAGGCAATATCGATTAAGGAAAAGGCGGGGGATATAAGGGGATTAGGATATTGTTATCATAATATGGGAATCCTTGAAAAGAATGGATTGAAAATAAAAGAAGCAATTTTGTATTTTGAAAAAGCAATTTCAATCAGGAAAAGTATCGGAGATAGTACAGGATTAAATTATTCTCTAAATGGTCTGGTCAGCTGCTATATTTACCTTAAGAATCCAACCAAGACAATAAAACTATTGAAAAAGGTTGTTGAATTTGCAAAGAAGAAGGGAGATAATGTTCTCTTATCCTATGCATATTTAAATTATGGTAATTTGTATATTGAAAGGAAAGATAAGAGAGGAATAAAAAGAATTCTGAAAATATTAAAAGAATTTCAAAGCAGAAATAATAACCATTCTGTTTTGGATGCGCTTAATAAATTTAAAAAGAAATTAAAGGAAGTTAATCTTTTTCCTGAAGGAGAAAGTGTTTGAAATGAAAAATATAAAAGTTCTGTTTTTCATATTTTTATTATTTTTTACCTTTCATTTGGTTTACGGGGAATTGAATCTACCTTTCAGTAAAAAGGATATTCCTTTGGAAGATCATATAAACAAGGATTTAATATCGGAGTTGAAACAGATACAAAAAGACGGGAAGAGTTTGGACTGGTCTGAGAAAAATAAATTAATTGTTACTGCCAAGAAGAATTTTGATGAGTATTATGATTTAGTTATTTTTAAACCGGACGGTTCAAAGGAAGAGAATCTCAATATCAATAAAAAATCAGCCCCGACCAAACATAATGGTAATCCCTGCTGGCATCCATCGGGGGAATGGATTATTTTTACTGCGCAGAATGAAGATGCCCTCGGATACTTTAATATGAAGAAGAGCATTCCCGGTACGGGAATGAATTGTAATCTATGTGTTATGGATAAGAAGGGAGAAAATTACTGGAAACAGACTTTTCATGAGACAAGTATTCGCGACACGAAAGCAGTCATTCATCCGCAAATTTCGAAAGATGGCAACAAAGTTTTCTGGGCTGAACGGATTAAAGATTCAGAAGAGACGAATTGGGGAGAATGGGTTTTGAAGATTGCAGATTTTGAAGTTGTTGACGGGATTCCAAAATTAATAAACAAACAAACCATAAGAATATCAGAGAAGAAATGTTTTTATGAGAGCCATGATTTTAATAGTGAAGGGAATAAGATCTTATTTTCTGCGAATCTTAAAGAAGGGGTTGAGGAGAATGGGCTTGATATTTATGAATATGATTTAGAAACCCGCGAGTTAAAAAATCTAACAAACTCCCCGGATGAATGGGATGAGCATGCGCATTATTCCCCTGACGGAAAAAGGATAATTTGGATGAGTTCAAAAAGCATCCCGATCAAATGGGGTTCGATAAAAGGGCATAAGTGGCAGTCTTACCTGAAGACAGATTTATGGGTAATGGATGTGAGCGGTGAAAATAAAACGCGTTTAACCTATTTCAATAAAATTCCAGAAAAGGAATCGGTCAACCGTAATTTCCGGGTAATTGTTTCTGACTGCGCTTGGTCTCCGGAAGGAGATTCAGTCCTTGCCACAGTTGTCATTATAAATGGCGGTAAGATCGAAAATAAGCAGATTTTATTTAAATTAAAAAATAATGGAAGTCAAGATGAAAAAAAATAAGAAAAAGGAATTGTATTTTAAAAGAGAGGGAGCGTTATTATTCATTGACATTTCAGGTTTTACTGCATTGTCAGAAAAACTCGGGAATTTAGGGAAAGAGGGAACCGAGGATCTTTCATCTATATTAAACAGATTCTTTTCAGAAATGCTGTTTATTGTTTCAAAGTATCAGGGAGAGGTATTGAAGTTTGGCGGTGACGCATTATTGATAGGATTTTACGGAGAAAAAGAGTATTCGGGTAATATTGCAAGGACTTGTTCATTTGAATTAATGGAGAAGGTTAAGGAATTCAACAGGATAAAAACATTATCGGGTAAGATATCTCTTAAAGCAAAGATAGTAATAGAAACCGGTAAATGGAATGAATTAATTTTGGGGAATAACATCAGAAAGGAAGTAATGTTTTCCGGAAAGATAATAAAGGATTTGATGCAAGCAGAAGATAAAGCCTTATCAAATGAGATTTATTTCAATAGAGAGAAGATACAGCAAAAATTATCCAGGCTGCCAGAGCTGAAAGCATTTAGATTAAGGAATAAATCCTGGAAAAAGACGAAGGTATTTTATCCTGAAGGTATTCCTGAATTTATTAAAGCGGGGTTGACAGGGGAACATAAATATGTAAGCACAGTATTTCTCGCAATATCAGGTTATAATGAAGAGAATCCTGAATATTCAGAACTTCAAAACCTTTTCAATTATATTATTGATACTACGAAAAGATATAAAGGTTCAATTAATAAAATAGATATTTCAAAAACAGGAAGTAAGGTCCTTATTACTTTCGGAGCCCCCTTATCAATTGAAAGGAGCGCTGAACGAGCAGTTTTATTTGCTGAAGAAGTAATTTTTTATAACGACAAGCCATTTTCCATTGCAGTATCTGTTTCCAGCGGTTTTGTTTTCGGCGGGATAGTCGGGAATCAAAAAGATCGTGAATATACAGTAATAGGGGATGCAGTTAATATATCTGCCAGATTATTATCAAAAAGTTCTTTCGGGAAGGTGGTTGTTTCACAGACGACATATTCTACCTTAGAAAATAATTTCATATTTGAAAAACTGCCAAGTATTAATGTTAAAGGTAAGAAGAATCTTGACAGGTACGAACTGGTAAAAAAGGCATTTGAACATATTGAGAGAACTGAATTTATAGGAAGAGAAAAGGAGATAAAAGAACTTTCTGAATTGATAGAGAAGGGAAATAAAATAATTGTTCTTAAGGGAGAGGCGGGAATAGGCAAGACAAGACTGCTAAAAGAAGTGTTAAGAAAATATAATAGAACAAATAAAATATTCACAGGATCGGGAGAAGAGCTCCAGGAGAATTATAAATTTATCAAAAATATTATAGGCCATGAAATTGATTCAAAAGGCTTTGAATTCGATAAAGATAAAAAGGCGATTATTTATCAATATTTTCAAAAATATTTTACAGGCAATAAAAGTATTCTTCAACGGGTACCATTTCTTACAGAAATAATTTTCGGCATTTCGGTTCCGGGATCGATTTATGAGCAGACTGATTCTGCTCTTCGGTTTCAAAATCTTTGCGACATTCTCGGATATTATTTTGAAAGTTTTCTCAATAAAAGTAATGTAATCCTTTTTATTGATGATATTCACTGGCTTAAACCATCGGAGGTTGAGTTAATAAATCATTTGACAGGATACCTTGGAAAAATAAGAAGTAAATTTAAAATAACTATTATTCTATCAAGCCGCGAAGAATTCGATATCAATCCCAAAATTTTAACCAGGAGCAGATTTTCAGTTTGTAATTTTACAATAAAAAAGCTTTCAGAGATTTCGACCGAGAAATTAATATTTACGATACTTAATAATAAAGAGTTAGAATCAGATATCAAGCAAATGCTAATAAATAAAACTGAGGGAAATCCCTTCTTTATCGAGCAGTATCTTCTCAATTTAATCGAGAACGGTTTTTTAAAAGAGAAGAAAAATTTATGGGTATCATCAAAAAGATTAAAGGAAGAGGATCTTCCTTTAAATGTATGGACAGCGATAATGTCTCGTGTAGATAAGCTTGAATATATAGCCAAAGAATGTTTACAGGTTGGGAGTATAATAGGAGTTGAATTCTCTTCAGAAATCATTTCGAAAATTGTAAAAAAAGAACCGGAGCAATTCCTTTCTATTACAGAAATTGAAGGACTTACATATAAAAAGATAATAAAAGAATTAGATTATGTGTTTAAGCATGCTTTAATTAAGGATGTAATCTATGATTCAATCTTACGAAGGAAACGAATCGAACTTCATCATTCAGTCGGGGAGACAATAGAAAAATTATATAAGAAAAATATAAAGGAATTTTACGGGATTTTATCTTTTCATTTTATGTCCTCTCAAGATAATAAAAAAGCTCTTGAATATCTTGAAAAGGCGTCTAAAAAAGCAGTTGCTGAATTTAAAAATCAGGAAGCAATAAAATACCTGGAAACAATTATAAATATCAGAGAAAAATATTTCAAAAATGAAGCGGAAGATTTAGGCACTAAATATATAGAGTTGGGAGAAATTTACAGGCATGTCGGAGATGAAGAAAAGGCCAAGAAGATTTTCAAGAAAGTTATAAAACAATTCAAAAAGCATCCAAGATTAAAACACAAATCATATTTCGGGTTAGCAAAGACGTTTAATGATCAAAGCCGGATAAACGAGAGTATTTATTTTTTAAATAAGATCCGGCGAGAAATAAATGTATATAAAAATGAAAACAGCAGGAGAATAAACCTTGGTAAGGTTAATGCTCTTGAGAGCTGGGTATTTAGAATTAAAGGTAATATGAAGAAAGCTTTCGAATGCGGGTTAGAAGCTATTCAGTTATTAAATTCCATCAAAGTGTATACGAAGGATGAAAAATTCGTCGTATTAAATTCATTGTCTGATGCGTTGAATAATATCGGGGCGATCTATTGGAATCAGGGAAATAATAAGAAAGCAATTGAGTATTGGGAGAAGGAATTGAAGATTGGGGAGAAGTATAATGCAAAAACAATTATAGGCCGCGCCGGGAATAATCTTGGATTGATCTATTATAATTTAGGTGATTTTTCAAAATCAGAAGAACTTTATTTATTATCATATTCAATCAGTGAAGAGCGTGGAGATAAAAACGGTATAGGAATTACTGCAAATAATCTTGGAATAATTTACTATACTAAAAATGATTTCAGGAAGGCGATTGAATATTATGAGATTTCCAAAAAAATTTCATTAGAGACAGGTTTTCTTCTTGGAGAAGCCAGGGCAACAGGAAATATCGGGTGGTGTTATTTTCAAATGTGTAATTATAAAAAAGCTCAACAGTATTTTCAAAATGCATATGAATTATTTGAGGCAGTGGGAGATAAATGGTCAATCGGCTGGGCTTGTACAAATCTCGGCCTGGTTCAGGAAAGATTTAAAAATTATTTAAAAGCAATCCCATTCTTCAAGAAATATCTTGATATTTCAAAGGAATTGAATAATCCTGCAGGAGTAGGAGAAGCATATGCTTATCTTGGAGCAGTCTATGTAAAAATGGAAAAATTTAAAACAGCTTTAAAATATCTGTTTCAAGCAAAGGATATTTTTGAGAAGAATCAAATGTCTTCAGCGACCTATGACGTTTATAATAATATTGGAACAATTTTAATGAAAGAAAAGAAAAAATTTGATGATGCAGAGGAGTATTTTAAAAAAGCATTAAAAGCAGCGGAAGGATTCAATTCAGTTATAGGTCAAGCAAACTCATATATCTGTTTAGGTGATTTGGAATGTTCACGAATTACGAAAAAAGCCGGAAATAAAACAGAGTGTTTGAACATGGCCGAGTCATATTTCCAAAAAGCAAAGGAATTAAAGATTAACTCAGGAATAAAATATGAAATAGCTTCTGTTCATTCAAAGCTTAAAGAGTTTGAGAAATTCAAGAGGAAAATACAATCCGGAAAATAATACTATAAGGATTTTGTCTTTTCTTTATGTCTCATCAGTAATCCGAAATTAAAACCGACTGCGAATTGTGCATCATTATCTACCAGATCTATAAATGAATAATATGCCCTGCAGTCAAAGATAATTCGGAAATTATATGTTCGGAATAAGATTACTCCTGTTCCGGCACTTAATGTGAATCCGCTCTTGCCTTCCCAGTCATGTGTGGTGAAACCATAAATATCATCTTCCATTTCTTTTATAATGCTCAGAAAGTGTATTCCTAAACCAAGTGAAAGAAACGGGGAAAAATCAGTTCTCGTTAACGGGAATAAAAATGCGATATCAAATGACATATCGAGAACATCTGTTGATGCTGACATACCGAAATCAATCTGGGAAATTACCTTGGGGACTTCAAATTGCCATGTACCGTAGAATGAATTTAATCGGTCTTCACCACCGTATGTTCCGTCCTGGGGATAAGTAAAACCAAGTCTGAGTCCATAACAATGGAAACTTTGTCTCTTTTTAAGGCCTGTGAGCTCGTCTTCTGTTACAGTGTCAATTGTTGCGGTACTTTCAAATTTTTGCCGTGTTTCCAACCCCATTGCCACCCTGCGTATTACAACGTTGAGATCACCAATTGTTTCGCTTTCAACTTCATCAAAGAATTCTATATTGTTATCATGAACATTGATTAATTTAAAACGGATGACTACCTTTTTCCCTAACGGGACAATGCTCCCAATTACACATTTATCTGCATTCAGGCGTTTCCCGTATTCAAGAGCTGTTTTTGCATCTATTACCTTTGTTTCTCCGGCAATTTTTGTGATTTCATCTTCTGAAATTAATTCAAAGGTTTCAATGTTTTCAAGTTCATCGCGCAATAAGTGCGATGCTATCTTGTAATCCGCTTCATTTAAACCGAGGTTTTCAAAAGGGAATAAAGCGACAAGATACTTCTCCGCAAAAAGCGGTAAACTAAACAGAATAATACTAAAAACCACACAAAAAATCTTTCTCATTATCCACCTCCGGTGATTATATTATATTATAACCTATTTTCCGAGCCTTTTCAAGAAAAAAAGAGGGACGGTTCTTTCATTTTTATCATAGTGGGGAGTAGAAAGTGATAATGGAATTTGAACATGTAGAAATAAAATTTTTAAACAGGGAACTAAAAAGAATGGAAGGGAAAAAGATAAAAACTTCCTTGGTTAATTTTAAGATAATAATGATATAAGGAACCCAAGAACGATTGGTACTTAGACAATAAAAGAATGTGATTTTGACAGGGACTTTTATGAGACTTGTAAGAGAATTTTTAATCCTGAGAGTGTCAAAGAAACATCAGGACTCTTCACTTTGCTTGTCGCAAGAAAAGGGAATAAAAGGAAACTTACTTAGTTGATTTTAATTTAAAACAATATACTGAACCAAAAAGCGAAGGATACTTAGGAAGTATTTGAATGTTAATTGAAACTACTGAACACGCCGGGCACACTGAGAAGAATAATATTTTCCTCGAACATAAAACTCGAACTCGAACTGAAAATTTAACAGCGTTGAATTTTTCACCGCAGAGGACGCAGAGAATTCATTTAACCGCGGAATCGCAGAAGGATGAAAATTTACTTAATTGATTTTAAGATTAATAAGTTATTCTGAACCAAGAAGCGATTGGTACTTATGTAGCAATTGAATGTAAAATGGAACCACTGGACACGCTGGGCACACTGCTTTGTTGTGTAAGAAAATAACAATACTTAGAACCAGAAAGCATTTGTTACTTAGGCAGCAAGAGAATGTGTATTTAACCGCGGACCACACTGAACACACTGCTTTATTGTAGTATGAAATTATGTTACTTAGAACCAAAGAGCGATGGATACTTATTAAGCCAAAGAGTGTGATTTTTTACCTTGGACCACCATGCACGATAAGGATGCACGACTCTGCGTTGATCATGCGGAAAGAAATACTTCGTTGAGATAAAAATGTTTGAATAATGAAGTAAAGATCCTTGGGTACTTGACAGTTAACGAAATTTATGTTATAATCATATTTGACTGACCGGTCAGTCAAATAACGAAGATGGAAATCAGATGGAGTTGGCAATGATAAAGAAAAGTATTTTATTATTAATGTTGGTAATTCTTTTGCAGTTCACTTTGTTGACATTTGTATGTTCGGAAGATGAAGTAAACAACCTGCGGGATCATGCGCCAAAGATTTACATTGATTCGCATGTTTCCATTGATACGACATATATTAAATCGCAGATCACATTTTTAAATTATGTTATTGAGAAGAACGAAGCGGACATTCATTTATTAATAACCAGTCAGAATACCGGGAGCGGCGGTCAAGAGTATTCGCTTCAATTTATAGGCAAGAACAAATTTGCCGGCCAACAGTTTACCGTTAAATATTATACAGATTTAAATTTCACATCTTCAGATGTCAGGGAAGGTTTAATAGAAAAGATCAAGCAGGGTGTGATGCCTTTTGTTGCCAATACACCGATTTCGGAAAAGATAGAAGTTAATTTTGAGGAATCTTCCGATATTGAGAAGATAACGGATCCCTGGAACCACTGGATGTTTTCCGTATCGTTAAGCGGGAACACAAGCGGTCAGGAGAGTTCTAATGAGCTTCATTTAAACGGGGGTATTTCAATACAAAGGATTACACAGGAGCATAAATATTCATTTTCTTTTTCATATGACTACGATAATAACTATTATGATTTTTCCTCGTATGAATATGAAAGTACATATGAATCTAAGGATATTTTCACAAGATATGTTTTAAGTCTCGGGGAACACTGGGCATGGGCGCTTGAATTTTATGGAAACACCAGCACTTACGATAATATTGACAAATCCGGCAGAATTGCAACCGGTATTGAGTATAATATATTTCCCTATTCTGAGACGACGGTTCACACATTCAAGTTCAGGTATAAACTTCATTATCTTGGCAATTGGTATTTGGAAGAGACCATTTATGATAAAATTGAAGAGCAGATGCTGAAGCAGTCTTTGGCGATTGTCTATTCAAACACACAGACTTGGGGTAATATCTGGTGTATGTTATCGGGAATTCATGATATTGACGATTTTGATTTTAACAGTTCCACCTTAAATTTAAGTATTAATCTTCGTTTAACTCGCGGATTATTTTTTAATTACTGGGTAAACTTGAGCGCGGTGCATGACCAGGTATCTTTACCGAAGGGCGGTGCAACGGAAGAGGAAATATTACTACGAAGGAAGGCGCTCGAGACACAGTACACTTATGATACAGGGATAGGAATTACCTTGACATTTGGATCAATTTTTAGTAATATTGTAAATACGAGATTTGATTAAAACAAAGGAAATGTTATGCCATCGCGCGAAAATATCCTTCAAACACTGAAGATTGCTCTTGAACCTGTTGCGTGGGTTCATGCAATGTGGGAAGCCGGAGCTGCCGCCTTTGACAGGATAGATGACTGGTCTGACATAGATATTTACGTTGTGTGTGATGATGATAAACAGGAAGCTGTTTTTTTAATTGTTGAAGAGGCCTTGAATAATAAATTTGGGATTGACTTAAAGTACGCCATTCCCCTTCCTCCCGGGAACTTTTATTTACAGCGTTTCTATTTACTGGAAGGAGTAAGCGCTTTTGAATTGGTTGACCTTGCTGTGTTTAAGCTTAGCTCCCCCGAGAAATTTTTAGAACCGGAAATACACGGCATCGTAAAATTCCTTTTCAATAAAAATAATATCGTAAATATTCCCGAAGCAGACGGCCTAAAGATAAACAGGGCGTTAAAAGAGAAGATCAAGGAAATTGCTCAACGAATAGAAATATTTAAGGTAATGGTGAATAAAGAGATATACCGCGGTAATTTTATTGAAGCATTTGATTACTATAAGATGTTCACGTTAACTCCTCTTGTTGATTTGCTCCGGATTAAATACACTCCCTTCCATTATAATTTCAGAACGAGGTACATTCATTATGAACTTCCCCCGGAGATTGTTTCACGCCTGGCTTCATTCTATTATCTTCAAGATTTAGATGAACTTGATGCAAAGAATAAAGAAGCGAACATGTGGATGGAAGATCTGATTTCAGAATTGAAGAAAGAATATTAATACAAATATTTTCTAAAATTTGACATTTTCCCAAAATTTTTGTATAATAATTAAAAAGGGGAGATACAAATGGTGATTAAAATCATTGACTTAGAAGATAAATACATTTCTGAATATTGTGTATGCCTTGAAGACTGGAACAATACTCTTCAAGCTGCAGGGGAATTAAAGGAGCAATGGGTTAATAAAATGAAGGATAAGGGTTTGCGCGCAAAGCTTGCCTTAGACGAAAATGATGTGGTCGGGGGAATGATTGAATATATTCCAATTGAACAGTCGTTTGCCGAAGGAACAAATCTTTATTTTATTAATTGCATTTGGGTTCACGGGTATGAAGAAGGCCGTGGTGACTTTCAAAAGAAGGGTATTGGAACAGAGTTATTAAACGCGGCCGAAGCCGATGTGAAAAATCTTGGTAAGGCCGGTCTTGCCGCCTGGGGTATTTCTGCTCCGTTCTGGATGTCGGCATCATGGTATGAAAAGCACGGGTATAAGGAAGTTGACCGCGATGGTTGGAGCGTTTTACTTCTGAAGAAATTTTCTGAGAATGCGATTCAGCCGAGATGGATAAAAAATCAGTATGAGCAGGAATTAATTCCGGGAAAGGTTAAAATCACATCATTTTTTAACGGACAATGCATGAGTGAGAACTTGATGCATTTAACAGCAAAGAAAATTGCAGATGAATTTAAGGATAAGGTTGTGTTTGAAGAGATAAGCACGTTTGAGAAAAACGCAATGAGGCGGTATGGAAGGAAAGGCGGTTTATTTATCCAGGGGAAGGATGTGTTCACAGGTGCCCCGCTTAAATATGAAGAGCTGAAAAAGATTGTAGTTACAGAGATTGAGTCGTTAGATAAAAAATAAAAAAAAGAAAGATGAGATCAAGACAGATTATTTATGTTGTTCTCTTCTGTATAATTTTAACTTATTCTGTTTATTCGAGAGTTCCGCCAAAGAATCCGTTCACTCCCACAAATTATGATGAAGATTATGTTCCGGATTATTATCTTACAAAGGATGAGATAAAGGAAGATATCAAATACTTAATTTATCTTTTTGATAATGTTCATTCCAATGCATATCGAAAAATTTCCCGAGATAATTTTTTTAACTGTGTCGAAAGAATTTTTAAAGAGATAGAAAATAATCCCCGGGAAGATATATCAGTGATTGATGCCTGGTATTATTATCAGGAATTAACAGCATTGTTATCAGACGGTCATACGGAAATTTATTACCCGGTTTATTTTTCAAAATTGACTAAAGGATTTTTCCCTTTGGAGGTTTATATATTCAACGGGAAAATTTTCGTGAAAAACAATGCAGGAGATTCAAGTATCCCGAACAATGCAGAGATTCTTTCAATAAATGATATTTTATCAAGCAAGATGCTAAGTGAATTGTCAGGATTTATTTCTTCTGACACAGAAGAGTATAAAAAGGTAATGGTAGAATATTATTTCAATTTATTCCTTCAAACATACTATAAGTTAGAACCTCCCTGGAATGTAGAGTATAAATTCTCGGGCCATGTAAATGTTGAGGAAGTCACTCCTGTAAGTTATGAAAAATTTGAACAAGCTGATCCTGAGATAGAGGTCATGCTTGTTGATCTTTCAGGGATGACAACAGTAAAAAGCGGAGACGTAGTTTTCTTAACCATTCCTGATTTTTCTGTCGGAAAGAAGGATGAGTTTGAGAAGTATTTCGAAAAGTTCTTTAGAGCATATCAAAATTCAAAATATCTGATAATAGATTTAAGGAACAATACCGGCGGTGATGCTGAACGCGCAGCATTTATCTTAAAGTACTTGTTTACAACTGAATTTAAACTGGCAGAAGATTTCAGGCATAGAGTAAGTCCCGAATTTAAAAGATATTCCAATTATATTACAAGATTAATGCTGTTTGAGAATAATGTTCCGCGCCTTTTTTGGTGGGTGCCTTATTTCAGGAATAAAACATATGTAAGTGATTTCCGTGAAATTTTCAAAACACCTGAGGGAAGTTATCACATACTTACAGAAGAAGAATTACTGAAGCATCCGGTTCTCGAAGAAGAAGTTTATAAGGGAAAGATCTTCGTGTTAATTTCGGAACGGACATTTTCTTCCGGAGTCTTATTTGCGAGTGTAATTAAATATTACGGCCGAGGATATATAATAGGAAGAGAAACAGGTACAGTCTTGGAACATTCTGCAAATCCCCTGTTCTTTGAATTGCCGAATTCAAAATTACGGGCAGTAATTCCGGTTTCGAGTTTAACTCTCCTGGGAAAAGATAAAGCAAGGGGAGTTATTCCGGATATTAAGGTTCAATATACAGAAGATGAGACTATCAGGGGTTTAAATAAAGAAGAGGATGCTGCGATAAAAATAATTTTAGAAGAAGCGGTGAATTACCCGAAGACAATACAGGAATAAAATTATCTTGATTTTATCTGAATTTTTACTTATAATAATATAGTTATTAAAAAAGGAGGAAGGAATGAAAAAGGTACTTTGCGTAACATTCATTTTATTTTTAACCATGGTATGTTCTTTTGCCCAGCCGCATCAGCTTCCTAATCTAACTCCCCCGACGATAGGAACGGGAGGGAAGATTCTTTCAGATTTCGGGTATCACATTGATTTTGGAGAGAAGGTCTTTGACAATGACGGTGACCGGGAAGATACTGATATTTCATCAACAAACGGCAATTTTTATTTCAACGGGAAGTATACCGTTCACCCGAAGTTTGATGCATTCGCAGAATTAAATCTTGTTCACCGTTCACAGAGTAACGGTTTTGACAGAAGTTCATTTGGCTTAGGTGATATTTTTATAGGAGCTAATACACAGATTCAATATGGAATTATCCAGGTGTATCTTGAGTTGCCTTTAGGAACGAGTGAATTGAAGGATGATATAGATCATGATGACATGCCGACTGGCGGGACAATTTATGCTCCCTATGGAGGAACTTATAATCTTGGCGCAAACTTCTATTATAAATATCAGAAATTAAATTTGAAGGCCGGGTATGAAATGACATTAGGAAGAGAATTTCACGATACGGATGCTAAGGTAAACCCGGGTGACTGCTTAAGTTTCGGTGTTAATTACGAAACGGCTTATCAGAAATATATTGTTGGCGGGACATTCGAAGGTTTCTTTATCGGCAAGGTAAAATTTGACGGGGATACGGTTGATGATTCGAATATGCGGAGATTTGATTTGACCGGGTATATCTATCCGCAATTGACGAAGTATAACGAAGTCATTGCCTTAACGATTCCCCTTTTCGGGTTGAATCATTCAACTAATATGATGCTCTGGATTAATCTTTCAATGCCGATTTCGATTAAATAGAGTTTATAAAGAGTTGATATTCAGATCCGGATAAAAATTATTCTTTAATTCAATAGGGATATTTTTTTGAGAGAGAAAGATACCTTATTTGCAAAAGATTCTGCAGCTTGGCGTGCCTGGTTGAAAAAGAACTATAAAACATCAAATGAAATTTGGCTGATATTCTACAAAAAACATACAGATATTGAATGCGTTTCATATGATTCAGCAGTTGAAGAAGCGATATGTTTCGGATGGATTGATTCAATTTTAAAGAGAGTCGACGGTGAGAAATATATTCAGAAATTCACACCAAGGAAGAAAAATAGTATGTGGTCTGCTTTAAATATTTCCAGGGCGGAGAGAATGATAAGGCAGAAGAAAATGACAAAGCATGGGTTATCAATTTACTTTGAGGGGTTATCAAATAAAAATAAAAAAGTTAAAATTGAGATCCCCGTTGAGTTTTCAGAAGATATTTATAACATACTCAAGTATAATACTAAAGCAAATGATTATTTTAACTCACTGCCACCATCATTAAAAAAGCAATATGCAATGTGGGTAATGACTGCAAAGAAGGAAGAAACACAAAAGAGGAGAGTTAAAGAACTAATCTCGTACCTGGAAAAAGGCCAGCATTTACCATTGAAATAGACGGAGGAAGATTTAATGAAAAGTTACAGGAAAGAATTATGGTTCAACACAAAAGAGAGAATGGAATTTATAAATATTACGGATGAAGTGATTAAGGCATTGAAAGAGAGCGGGATAAAAGAAGGATTATGTCTTGTCAATGCGATGCACATAACCGCAAGTGTGTTTATAAATGACGATGAATCGGGACTCCATCATGATTATAAGAAATGGCTCGAAGATAACATCCCCCACAATCCCGAACTTTACAGGCATAACCGGACCGGTGAAGTTAACGGAGATGCCCATATAAAAAGGCAATTCATGGGAAGGGAGGTTGTCGTTGCGGTTACGGAAGGCCGTCTTGACTTCGGACCCTGGGAACAGATCTTTTACGGTGAGTTTGACGGACGAAGAAAAAAAAGAGTTTTAGTTAAGATTATCGGAGAATAGATAATTTTCAGAACAATCTGCTTGCAAGGGAGTTCCAAGTAGTGTATAAATGACCATCTTCCTGAAAAATGAGACTCCGGATATCATCTTCATTATGCGAATCCTGAACACAGTAATCGAAGAAAGTTACCGATATGCCTTCATAGTCATATAGCTTTGCACCGTATGGCAATTCCCTGATAAGAAATCCTGCTTTTTTCACATATGTTTTTAGATCGGAAACCAGTCGTTCATAGAGCAAGGGATTTACATTAGACTTTATCCAATCCGCAGTTTTTTTCACTTCAGGTTTAACGAGGTCTATGTTATTGGGTATTACAATATTTCGCAGAGAGAATTGATCAATGAAATGTTCACGACAAAGTTTGATTAAGATTTCAAAGCTGATATCAAACGGAATCTTATTTGTTATATTCAATGTTATCCTGTTAAGCATGCCATTTTTTCTAATAGCAGCAAAGAGGTTTTTGTAATTTTCAAAATCATTGAGCAAGTCCAATGATATTGCAACAACATTCAATCCGGTATCAGCGAGTTCCTTAACCAATTCGGGGTTGTTATTAAGGTAAATGCCGTTAGTTTGGAGTTCACAGTAGAACTCCCTGAATTCACTGATTATCCAGAGTAAATCATCATATCCAAGCAAAGGCTCACCCTTCCCTGTAATAAGGACGGAAGGGACATCAGCAATCTCTGCGGTATGCTTTACCTTTTTAAGATTCTTTTTCATCAGCGGAAGATTGGATTCCATGTAACCGGTCATCCTGCTGACA
>JAQVHJ010000306.1 GCA_028696285.1 bacterium | reverse complement strand
TATAGATGTTCTTGAGCACCAGACTGAGCCTGAAGAGATACTGAAGATATTTGAAAGTAAACTGAAACCCAATGGATATTTTATAATGTCAGTTCCGAATATTGCATATTGGACAATGCGCTTGAAATTACTTTTCGGGAAATGGGAGTATGAAGAAGTAGGAATGTTGAATTACACTCATTACAGATTTTATACAGCAGATTCCCTTAAGAAATTTATAAAGAATCACGGGTATGAACTGATAAACTTTTTTATAATCAAGGATGATTCGAAATTCTTTTTAAGGAAATTTATTGTTTCAATTCTATTCTTTTTCTTCCCGAGATTATTCGGAAATTCATTGTTAAGCGTATTTAAGCCGTTACAAGAACCTATTGGGAAATGAGAGATAAAATATGAACTTAATTATGACAAGGATCAAATAAGGACAATAACTGAAATGCGGATTATGAATTACATAAACAGGGTATTTTTACAGGGGGGTGTTTTTGATTATTTATATAATTTAGCAAGGTTAAAACCCGATGATGAAAATACAATATTCATTGTATCTGAGACTAAAGCATCGGTTAAGGAGAGGGAGCTTCTGAATCTTAATAATATTCACTTGTTTGATGATGAAATACATCCGGAAAAACCGGAGCAGGAATTATTTAATGAATTCAGTAATTTTATTCATAAACACAGTATCGATTTGATAATATTCCATCAGTATCCACCTTTTAAGGTATTCCCAAAACTTTCAGAATTAATCCCGTCAATCTACTTTGTTCATAATTACTCGTTATTATGCAAATCCAAGTTGAAATACTTCTCGTATCCTGTAAAAGGTGTCTGTAATAGAAGTTTAGGGTCTTTATGTAATTTAAATTATTATCTATTACGATGTATGGGTCGTTCATCATTAAAAGACATAAAAGAAATGAAAAAGATACTTGGATTATTTAACGGGTTCATTGTGACAAGTAAATTTATGAAGGAATTGCTTGAAAAGAATGAAATATCTGGTAATAAGATTAGGATTAATAACCTTTTTTCAACAATCCAATTCGAGAAATACCCGATTTCTGAAACAGAAGAAAACATAGATATTCTATTTATGGGTCGGCTAACTAAGGAAAAGGGTATCCTTGATTTCTTAAAAAAAATTCCGGACAAAGAGCTTACGGTTAAAATATGCGGCTCTGGTTATCTTAAAGAGCAGATAGAAACAGTGATTTCGAAATCATTTAAGAATGGCAGCTCAGCCGATTGGATATACAGAAAAAATGATATAATCAACATTTATAAAAAAAGTAAAATAATAATTTTTCCGAGTATATACCCTGAACCATTCGGTTTAGTTGGGCTTGAAGCGATGCTTATGAAGAAGCCTATTGTCGCTTTTAATGTAGGGGGTATCGGTGAATGGTTGAAAGATGGTGTTAACGGTTTCCTTATAAAAGAAAATGACTGGACGGATTTTAACCGAAAGGTTATCCAATTATTAAATAACAATGATTTAAGAAGAAAAATGGGGCAAAATGCATTTGAACTTTATAATGAAAGATTTACTTTTGAAAGACATTATTCACAATTAATTGAAGATGTAAAATACTATTACTCAGTTGGAGTGGAATAATGGAAAATGATATTGAAAGACTGGTTCCGGGGAAACATGTGCATTCACTTTATATTGCGCATTTATCAAGATATCTTTTTGCAATTGATTATTTTCAGGAAAAGAGAGTTGTGGTTAACAAGGTTTTAGATGCCGGCTGCGGTTCAGGTTACGGATCAAAAGAGTTGAGTAAGCATTTTCCCAAAATAATTGGCATAGATGTTTCAGAAGAAGCAGTAAATTATTCCCTCAGGAATTATTCAGATCCCAAAATAGAGTTTAGGGTAATGGATTTGCATAATCTGGATTTTATTGATGCAAGTTTTGATGCTGTAATAAATTTTGAAGTTATCGAACATCTGGACAGACAGGAGGATGTAATCCGGGATTTTAGAAGGATTTTAAAACCCGGAGGATATCTTATAATCTCGACACCTTATAATCACGGAAACGCAAGTAAGAATCCGTATCATCCGAATGAATTGAACCTTGACCAATTTAAAGAACTCGTTCTTACTTCTTTTAAAGATGTTGAGATTTATTCACAGAAACGAAGAATGACAGAAGTAAAGCAAAAGACCTCCGCCAAAGCCCCATTATGGATCAAGAGAATTGTTCCAAGATTCGTTAAAAATTTATTTGACAGGTTAATGGGAGTTACTCCCTTTGAGGAGATGACTGTTGATGATTACATTATTGATAATAACTTAGAAACAGGTATAGTATTAATCGGGATAGCACGGAAATTATGAAATTGCTTGTCATAACAAGGGCCCTTGAATTTAACGGCGGTATTGGATTGTATTTAAAGGAAACGCTTCCCATTTTAAAGAAAGCGGGGTATGATATAAAACTTATTATTACATCACAAATATCTTATGATATTTTACAATTCTTTCTTCCGCTTAATATTTCTGTATCTGTAATTCCTGAAATAGATTTCAGGAATCAGGAAGAACCACCTGATACTTTAATAAAACTGGTTAAAGAATTTAATCCGGAAGCTGCGATCCTTCATAATTTCATTTCTATTAATGCGACTATTTTTTTAAAAAAGAATATGCGTGTTTTTTATTTTTATCATACTCTTAATAGGTTATGTCCGACAGGTATCGGTCTATTAAGAGTCGGATGTTCTTCACGGCATACTTTAGTTCCGGGACTGAAATGCCGAATAAATACCCTGTTGAATAATTGCTGGGACAGTAAACAGGGAAGAAGGAACCTCAAGGCAATCTCTCCTATTAAAATGAGTTTTTATTTACAACTTGCTGATGGGCATATTGTTACAAGTGAGTTTATGAAAGAGCAGCTTATCAAAAACAGAATTCAATCGGGAACAATTCACAAGATACCGTTATTCCCTGTTAATTCTCCTGAAAATATTAATCAGTATGTTTATCCTCCTAAAAGGAATAAAATACTATACCTTGGCAGGATCACGCGGGAAAAGGGTGCTCATTTAATTCCTAAGATTCTGTCAATGGTTAAATCTGATTTTGAAGCGGAAATTATAGGAACAGGATATTATTTTGAAAATTTAAAGAAAGATATAAAAAAGTATAATCTGGAAAATAAAATAAAATTAATGGGTTGGCTTGAAGACCGAGAGCAGATTTATAAATCGATATCTGAATCAACGATAACAATTATTCCTTCTTTATGGCATGAACCGTTTGGTTTGGTTGGTATTGAATCAATGCAGTTAAAAACACCTGTAATCGGTTTTAACATCGGCGGCATTCCGGAATATGTCAGAGACGGTGAGGCAGGATTTTTGATTAAATATGGTAATATAAAGCAATTTGCAGAGAAGATTGACTCTCTGTTAAAGAACAAACAAGAAGCCATGAAGATGGGCGAATCTGCAAGTGAATTTATAGAAAAGAGATTCACAAAAGAAAAACATCTTAAAGAATTGAAAAATATTATAAAGATTGAAAAGAATAAAGTGACTGCGGTTATTATAAATTTTAACGGGAAAAGGTTTTTAGAGAAAGCGATTGAATCAATAAGGGACCAGACATATAAAAATATTGAGATTATGGTCGTTGACAATAAAAGTATAGATGGAAGCGTGGAATATCTGCAAAAACTCAATGGTATTGAGGTGAAAGTAATGGATGATAATTTGGGAATTGGTCCGGCAGTCAATAAGATTCTTCCTGAAATATCTTCGGAATATTTATTTC
>JAQVHJ010000305.1 GCA_028696285.1 bacterium | reverse complement strand
CTCGGGTCAAGCAATGTAACAAATTACCAAGCGCTTTCAAATGACGGGGATATCCTCTCTTTATATTTCGGAACCGACTTAATTGATTCTATAGGCTATGGAATCAGAGGTGGAGCTCCGATTCCTCCGACTGCATTCAGTTGCGCAAGAATAACTGACGGAACCGATACAGATAACGATGCAAATGATTTCAATCTGGATTCATCTCCTACCCCCGGGTATGCAAATGATGTTCCGCCTGTTGCATTAGGTTCCTCTCTCATTATAAATGAATTGGATGTCATGCCTGCATCCGGGAATGATAAAATTGAAATATATAATCCGACTTCGTCTATTATAGATATGTCGGGGTGGTTTATATCCGATGGCGATTCCTACTTGATGATTCAGACTATTCCGAAGTCCATTCTTGCACATAGCGTGGCAGTCCTTGAAGAAACGGTTGATTGGACTTCCGGTATGGATTTCGCAACAACAGATGTATGTTATATTTTTACAAGCACAGGGGTCAGAGTAGATCAGGTGGGATATAATCCTCAGACCGATTTCTCAACTACTTTTCAGAGGGTACCGGACGGAACCGGGCCGAATAACGGTTATGATTGGACATCATCCGGAGGATGTACTTCTCTTTTCAATCTTAGTGAAACATTGGGTATTTTAAACGGAACACTCGTAAAGCCTGAACCTGTTTCCGATCTTTCTGCAGATACAATTACTTCCGGAACCATTACACTTGTCTGGACTGCGCCGGGAGAAGACGGTAATTGCCCGGGGACTGTGCAGGAATATGACATTCGCTTCTCACAAACATTAATTAACGAAAGCAGCTGGAATACTGCTGCAACTACTACAGGCGAACCTGCTCCGCAGGTTAAGGGTACGGTTCAGCAGTTTACGGTATCAGGTCTCCATTCTGAAAGACAATATTATTTTGCAATGAAATCAAGGGACGATGAAGGTAATTGGTCAGATATCTCTAATGTAATCTCCGCAACTACCCTTGAAAGTCCCAAGATCTCAGGCATCATACGTGATATTGACTCAGGAAACGGGATTAATAATGTGGATGTCAACCTGTATCTCGCTGATAGTTTCCTTGATCTTCTGAATAATCCCCCGACTATCGTCGGTTCCTTGAGAACAAGCTCAACGGGATATTATATTTCAAGCCCGTTAACTGCAGGATCTACCTATACTATTATTTTCTCCGTGGATAATGATAATTACTCTATGTCTTTATTTGATCTTTCAACTAACCTTTATTCGAAATCAGCGCCTAATACCATTGACGGAAGACTTGTCGATCCTGTTGTACCCCTTACTCCTGTTCATTATGGAGCATTCAACTCTACAACCCCAACATTTACCTGGAATGTTTATACAGGGAACGCATTGACAGATTCTACCCTGCCCGCTGGAAATGCTGCTGCAGATCTGTATCAGATTTTAATCTGGGAGATCCAGAATGGAATCTTAGATCAATTAGTCTTAACCGACTACTCAAATACAGTGAACTATACTATTCAAGCTTCATCCGCGTTATCCGACGGAATGTATGCATATGAAGTCGCTGTTATTGACTTCAATTATGCAGGGTCAGGGCAGAACCTGCCCTTGGCATGGTTCGATTATCATAACATATTCTATGTTGCTGTTAATCCTCCTCAGGTGACCAATGCCTATGTCGTCGCAGATAACCAAATAGACGTCGAATTTAATGAAAATGTAACCCCGGCAACAGCAAATACTCCGGGAAACTATACTGTTAATCCAGGTAATATACACCCGGTATCTTCAGAACTCGATAGTATAAACCAGGACTATGTCAGACTCACTTTCGCCGGAGACTTCAATCCTGATACTTACACATTAACTGTTATGAATGTTACAGATCTCGATGGCTTACCAGTACAGCTATCCGGGATTAATTCCGCACAGTTCGTTGTTCAGGGACAAAAACAGGGAGAGATCTTTGAGGATTTAAGCAGCGTGATCGTTTACCCCAACCCTGTAAGAGAGATTAAACTGTTAACATTCAAAAACCTGACAGAAGAAGGCGAAATAGATTTCTATTCCATCGCCGGTGAACTAATTCTAACTGAAAAGTATTATGCCGCAAATAACGGGATTCTCACGATCGATTTATCTAATTCAAAAATATCTTCAGGTGTCTATATTTATCATATTAAGGATACGAAAAACGGGGATAGCAAAACAGGGAAATTCGCGTTATTGAAATAAGATTGTAATTCGTGATAAAGTCATTGCGATGGAGGTCATGTAAATGACCGACCGTGGCAATCTGAAACGATGAATGGTAAACGGTAAACGGTAAACGGTAAGCAGAAGATGTGATTGGTGATTCGTGAACCGTGAACCGAAAGAAAGTCATTGCGAGAGAGGTCATGTAAATGACCGACCGTGGCAATCTATTATTGTATTACAAACATTCGATACACATTGTGAACGGTAAACGGTAAACGTTATCCGTGATTCGCTGCGAGCATGAGATTTGTATTTCTCATATTCAATCCACGTTCCCCCCTCCACCTTCCACTTCCCACTAACTGTGATTCGTGGTAACGTCATTGCGAGCGGAGCGTGGCAATCCAAAATCGTGATTCGCTGTGAGCATGAGATTTGTATTCCTCATATTCATTCCACTTTCCCCCCTCCACCTTCCACTTCCCACTAACTGTGATTCGTGGTAACGTCATTGCGAGCGGAGCGTGGCAATCCAAAATCGTGATTCGCTGCGAGCATGAGATTTGTATTCTTCATATTCAATCCACGTTCCACCCTCCACCTTCCACTTACCACTAACATTGTAGTCCCGATGGAGATTCCACGGAATCGGGGAAGAGCATGAAGGGTATAATCTTGATTCGTGATTTGTGATCCGTGAATCGAAAGAATTGTATTATAAACATTTGATAGGATATGTAGGGGCGAAGGGTCTTCGCCCGTATCACAAGAATAAAATACATCGTCAGGTTATAATATGTGAATATAGCATTTTAAATGATGTTGCAGATGTTTAGAGCAATCGATGCTTAACAAAACAGTTGATGCAAGAAGAATTTTTGACAGGGATTAAACGGGATTAAGAAAATAATTTATAAACAGGTTTGCATAACAATCGTTATGCTTTATTAATGGATAATATATTTCAAAAATAAGAGATGATTAGATTAGATAACAAGCTATTTTATTAAGATATTTTATATTGATTGAATAATCGATTCTTTATCAACAACATAATCTTTATCTTTTATTTTTGAATATATTTATCCATTAATTCCTGAATGCGAAGCATTCACCTTGTTTATAAATAATCCTTTTAATCCTTATAATCCCTGTCAATAAATATTTCACATGCATTAGATGTTTAAGTATCCTTTGCTTTCTGGTTCTAAGTACCTAATCGTTTATTTTACATAACTCTTCATGCCCTTCATGTGCTTCATGGTAAAATACATATTATTTCTTTTCTCGTACAAGTCTCGTACAAGTCCCTGTTGAAATTACACTCACTTGCAAATTAAGTATCACGTGCTTCTTGGTTCTAAGTACCAATTTAATTGAGTATGAATAAGCAGCGTGTTCGGCGCAGAGTCATGCATCCTTGTGGTGCATGGTGTTCGGTAGTTGATAATTAATATTCTTATTAGTCTTTACCGTGTCTTGACGAAGTCAAGCAGTGTAAAATTAAAGAAAGCGCAGCGAATCACGATTGTTATTCTTCATCCCGGAGGGATAGAACGGTTTTAGCCCACCATTTCAATGGTGGGATTGGATGCAGAAAAA
>JAQVHJ010000304.1 GCA_028696285.1 bacterium | reverse complement strand
TCCCTATCCTGTCTTTACAAGGTTATTCTTCCCCATCTCCCTGAGAATTTTCAAGTTCTTATACGGATATTTAAAGAGCAGGAGACCCATTGCCTTTCTCCGGAACCTGATCAAAGTCATTCGGTTTCTCCCTAAGATGCTTGAGAAAAGAAAGGTAATTCTAAAAACCCGCCTTTCCACCGACAGAGAAATGCTGAAAATCTTGAAGGATTTCGATCAATTCATGCCTGATTTCCGGAAAATAAAATCAATCTCCGGAAAAGTAAATAAAAATACGCAGAAATGACCATCTTTACCCTATAAATCGACATTAACTTCACGGCTTTGAAGAAAAACCCTTTATATATTAAATATTAAAGAAAATTCTTGAAAATAATTGAATAATATGATATAATTAAAAAAATAAAAAGAAAAGGAGTATTAAGATGAGAAATTACAGAATTATATTCGGAGTACTAATAGCTGCTTTAGCTGTGCTCTTCATTATTCCCGGCTGTAAAAAAGGAAGCGAAAACCCCTTAGCATGGAAGGAAGGCGGTAAAGTCCTTGCTCAATGCGGAGATGTTAAGATTACGGAGAATGAGTTTGAAGACGCATTACTGTCAGTCAACATGGAAAGACGGGAACAAATGAAGAAACATCCCGGTTTAACTGCGGACTTTGTCGGACGGCTTCTCCATCTTAAGCTGGCTACTCTAAAAGCAAAAGAGAAGGGCTATGATAGTATTGAAGAGTTTTCTGAAAAAAAGAAAGAAATCGATGCAATGTACTCAATTCAGATGAAGGCTGCTCTTCAAGAGATGCTAATTGAAAAAGAGATCATTGAAAAGATCATTATCACAGACCAGGAAGCACTGGATTATTATAAACAAAATGCAATTGTTTGGGAAAGAATTGAAGTATCAGAGATATTTATTAAAGTTCCCGAAAATCCGACTGAACAGATAATAAAAGAAAAGTTAAGTCTTGCCAATAAGATATATGAAGACTTGGTTGCAGGTAAAATAGCCTGGGAGACTGCAGTTCAGAAATATTCCGACTCCAGCAGCGTCATTAAGGAACGTAACGGAGAACGAGGAATAATACACAGACGCAGCAGAAAACTGCCCAGTACACAAATGACCCTGGAAGCTTTCTCTCTTCAGAATGAAGGTGACTTCACTAAACCCATTTCTGATAAGACAGGATATTATATCATTAAGCTTGATAAAAAGATCTCTTTCGACGAACAGAAGGAACAAATAAAGAAGGTTATGAGTTCTGAAAGAGTCAGAACAGACAGGCAGAATTACCTTGACGGCCTTAAAACTGCGCCTTTTGAATTCTTCATCGAAGGATATGACCCTAATAAGCCGCTAATTCAGACAAAGCCAAAAACGGAATAAAATGCGCAGATGCTTTAGCACGCTTTTTTTCATTTTACCTGTAGTGTTACTTTTGCTCTTTTCCTGCAGAAAGGCTGAAGTTAAAAGTGAAATACAAACAAAGATTGTAATTGCATCTGTAAACGGAGAAGAGATTACAAAAGATGAATTTGATAAGCAATTTAAAATTCCTGAAACCCCGGCAATCGGGGATGATATATATACTCTTAAATTGGAGTTGTTAAACAGCATGATAAATGAAATCATCATTATGAACTATGCTAAATCACACAATATCACTGTTTCTGAGGAAGCGGTTCAGCAGGAGTATTTCCTCAACTTCAGCAATGAGTATATTTCGGATCAGGAAAAGAAAGATGAACTGCTTAAGTCCATTAAAAAGAGATTGATTGTCAATGCATTCCTTGAAAAGCAATTTTCGACTATTCCCATTTCTGATCAGGAGATACTTGACTATTACAATCAAAATTCCGAAGAGTTCTATGAACCGGATGAAGTTTATGTTCAGCAAATCTATGTCAACAACAGAGAGATTGCAGATAAAATTTATAATGAATTGAAGGCGGGAACTAAATTTGAAACGTTAGCGGAAGAAAATAATATCGAACCATATAATGAAGATCCTTCACAGATTTACAATTATAAAAAGGGAGAACTTCCTCCGGAGTTTGAAAAATCTGTCTTTGAACTTTCATCCGGAAAGTATACTAAAATAATTGCATCATCTTACGGATTTCATATATTCAAATTGAAGAGTAAAAAACTTGCGCGGGTAATCAAGTTGACCGAAGCAGAAAACGTTATCCGAGCCAAAATTTATAATAGAAAGATTGATGAAGCATTCCGTGAATGGATAAAAAAAGAACGATTAAAATATGAAATTAAAATTAACCAGAAATTTTTAGAGGATTAACCTATGATTTTAGTCTCGGCCTGTCTTGCGGGACATCAATGCAGATATGACGGAAGCTCATGCCCGGATCCTGAGGTTTTAGAAATGATAAAATCATTTCGCGCTCTACCTGTTTGCCCGGAAGAATACGGAATTTTACCGATTCCAAGATTCCCGAGTGAGATAGTCGGGGGCAATGGAGAGAATGTCCTTGATGGAAGCGCATGGGTCGTCGATTCAAGAGGGAATGACGTGACTTCTAATTATGTCGAAGGCGCTGTAAAAGTATTAAAACTCGCGCTCTCAATGGATGTTCAAAAAGTGATCTTTAAGAGATATTCACCTGCATGCGGATGCGGGTTCATTTATGACGGTACGTTCCGGAACAGGCTCAAGATCGGAGATGGAGTCTGCTCAGCATTATTAAAAAGAAATAATATAATCATAGAATCAAAGTAACAGGAGAAAAAAATGTATTTAAAAATCAGGAAACACTTTTTATTACTCTTAATGATGTTTTTCCTATTAACCTCCATATCTGTTTTCGGAGCCAATATTTCAAAAATGTGGAGTTTTGAAACTAAAGGCCCGATAATTGCCGCCCCAACAGTAGGAGACGTAGATGAGGACGGACAAAATGAAATTGTATTCTGTTCGTCAGGCGAACCGTATGTATATATTATTAACGCGTATTTAATGACACAATACAGATCTGATATGGTAAAGTGGACAGAAGCTCCCGATCCCGGAACTGATTTCTTCAAGTTGTACCATAGTGATAATAAGGATATGATTTTTGCATATAGATTCCAAACCAATTCCGCAATCGTCGCTTCACCTGTCCTTGAAGATATTACCGGTGACGGAACTTTGGATATCATTATAATTGACCAAAACGGCAATATTTACATCCTCGATTTCAGGAATAAAGTTAAGTATGATTATTACTCTTCAAAAACAGCAATAACTTCTTCTCCGGCTTTAGGCGATTTCAACGGAGATAATTTCAGGGATATTGTTTTCGGGGGGAAGAATGGAATGGTAATGATATACGACGGGAAAAATAAGAAGGTAATTCACAGACTGAATCTTAATTCCCAAATCAATATGAGTCCATGCCTTTGTGATTTAAACGGGGACAGACAGCTGGATATAGTAATAGGGAGTGATAATGGAAAAATTAAAGCATTAAACGGAAAGAATCTCAATTCACAACTTTGGGAATATGAAAAGCCGAACTCTCAGGTGTTTTCATCCCCCTCTCTTTTTAAATTGGGAAACAAAGAATATATAATCCTTGGATTCAATGATTATAGATTCTCCGCGGTAGATGCAAGAACCGGAAAAATTCTTTGGAATTTCACAACGAATAACTATGTAATCGGGTCGCCGGTTTGTGTAAATATAAATCCTCTTGAAGACAATGACGATGAAGTAATAATCTCTTCCAATGACACTCTGTATTTATTTAACGGTAAAACCGGGAAACAAATCTGGGAAAAAGCTGCACCGAAAGTCGTGATGTCACCCATTGTC
>JAQVHJ010000303.1 GCA_028696285.1 bacterium | reverse complement strand
TAGCGTCAGCGGCTTTATTGATTGAATTCCCTGTTCCAAAAACTCACGCTGAACCTTGAAGATTGCGTCTGTTACCCGATACAGGGTCTTACGCCTCTGGTCTATCCCCTTCAGTAATAGAAGGGCATTGTTCAGTTTACCATAGATATATTCCTTCTGCTCAGAATTTAATCCTCCCTCCTTTTTCTCAATCAAGAGTTTTTTATAAAAAGGCGAGATCCTGACCGGCGGAATATCTTTCTCATTTAATATTATTTCATATTCATTCTCGACCTTCTGAATCACAACATCCGGAACAACATATGACGGATCCTCTTCAGAATATTCCCGTCCGGGCGTCGGTTCAAGGGTCGAGATAAGGGATATCGCCTCCTTTAAAGTATCATCCGTGATGTTGAGGGAAGAGGAAATCTCCGGGAGTTTGTTTGATGAAAGTTTATCATAATAATCTTTCACAATGATATATGCCCAGGAATCTTTATGCCCCATATATTCCAGCTGAAGCATCAGCGACTCCTGAACATTCCTTCCACCGACTCCAACCGGTTCAAAACCTTGAATCATTTTAACCACTGCTTCTACTTCATCAGTGGTTATCCCGGGAACCTCTGTTTTAAGATATTCCTGTACCTCAAGATTGCTCATTTGAAAATAACCGTCTTCATCAATATTCCAAATTACAAAATCACCTATCTTCAATATTCGATCATCGGACGTAGAAAGGCGTAACTGCCAAATAAGATGTTCCTGCAGACTGGGATTTGAAGTGAGAACATTTTCATAATATGAACTGTCATAGTCGTCAGGTTGAAAATACCTGATATCGGTATCATCTCTTGAAAAATAGTCATCTATCCAGTCAATATTAATGGGGAATTTATCATCTATCTCTTCCTTCATAGGCTTAACTTCTTCAGGGTCCTTTTCCTGGTCCTGAATCTCAAGGAATGGATTGGATTCCAATTCCTGCTGAATATGCTCAACCAGTTCAATCGTTGATAACTGCAGGATCTTCATTGTCTGAATCAGCATTGGAGCAATCTTCTGCTCAAGCTTCTGCGTTATCTTGATGTCTAAATTCGGTTTTTTATCCATATTCCTTTACATGCTGAATTTTTCACCTAAGTAAATTTTCCGTGCAACCGGATCGTCTATTATCTTCTGTTTCGGTCCTGCAACAAGAATCTGGCCCTGGCTCATTATATATGATCTGTCCGTAATCTCTATTGTTTCACGGACATTATGGTCTGTAATTAAGATACCAATACCCTTCTTCTTCAATTCACCTATGATCTCCTGGATATCCAGTACCGCGATAGGATCAACCCCGGCAAACGGTTCATCCAATAAAATAAACGAAGGCGAAGTTACTAATGCCCGGGTAATCTCAGCGCGGCGCCGCTCACCGCCGGATAACATGTATCCCTTGCTCTTCCTGACATGCGCGATCTTCAGTTCATTTAACAATTCTTCCAAGCGGTCCATCCTCTCTTGCTTTGTAAGATCAAGCATCTCTAAAATGCAGAGGATATTCTCTTCAACTGAGAGTTTCCTGAAGATTGATGATTCCTGGGGAAGATACCCTATCCCGTTTTGAGCGCGTTTATACATCGGAAGCTCTGTAATATTCTTATCGTCAAGAAAAATCTTCCCTGACTCCGGCCGGATCAGGCCGACAACCATATAAAAAGTAGTGGTCTTACCCGCGCCATTCGGCCCGAGTAACCCGACAATCTCTCCCTCTGTAATTTCAACGCTTACATTATTCACAACGGTTCTCTTTCCGTATATCTTTACAAGTCCCTCTGTCCGAAGTGTTTTCTTCTTATCCTTATTTACTTCCATTTCCATCTTCTTCTTCCGGTTTATAGATTTGAGTTCCTAAATGAACATCTATTTGAATATATTTAAGCCGCCGGTCAGCTTTCATACGTAACCCCTTCAATTTTGAATTATCTTTAACACGAATAATCTCCACTTCACGGTCTGTCCAGAATTCTTCAGCAGCCTCCATCCACCAGAGCTTCGTGGTTAACAGTTTATCGTGGTCAACTGATTCAACAATTACATTACCTTCAGCAATCAAGTTTCCGCTCATAATATAATATTCTCCATATTCTGAAGAAAGCTTTGAAGTCATCTCATCATCTTTAAAGAATTCCACCTCGACATTCTGCGCATGATTAAACTCGCCGTCAATGGGAACTACAACGGTATCCGCGATGAACTTCCAGCTCAATTCACCGTAATTATAATACTCCAGCTCAAAACCGTAGATCTTATAATCAATCTTCTTCAAATCCTCGGGCGGTGCCGGTTCTTCCAAACCGAAATTATCACAGCCGCAGAAAAAAAGCAGCGTGCTCAATAATATTAAATATTTAAATCTTTTTCCAGCGTTCATGCATCCACACCCATTGCTCGGGATATCTGGTTATATATTCTTCAAAATAACGCGACCACACCTTCGTAAGTTCCTCTTCATCTGAATATTCCTTCTCTATGAACTTATCAAAAACAATATTTATCCTCCCCAACGAATCCCGGTAATTATAAAATAAAAGGATCGGGATCCCGGTTTTAATAGAGAGCTTTGCAGGGCCTGTCGGGGTGTATGCGGGTTTCCCGAAAAAATCAATATAGATCCCGGAAACATCCGTTGCCTGGTCCGGAAGGATCCCAAGGATATAACCCTGCTTTAAATATTTAATTGCCGTGATTATAGAATCGCGGGGAATATTTATTATCTTCCTTCCTCCGCGGACCTTCAGAATCACATTGTTCAGCCGTAAATCATAAACTTCCTTTGCCAATACCGCAAATTTATAGCCAAATAATGAAAGAGCAGCAGCGGTCACCTCCCAGTTCCCGAGATGCGGGGTCAGGAGTATTATTCCGCGGTCGGAACGGAGATTGGATTCAAGCAATTCAATATTATGAACACGGACCTTCCTCTTCAGATCCTCTATCCGGTGAACCTTTAAAAGGTTTACTACCTCAAATAATGTAGTGCCCCAATGCTCAAAGTTCCTCAGGCAAAGAAGATCTATCTCCTCGGAAGAAAACCTGTCCTTAAATGCAATCCGGATATGACAGCGCATCTTTCTTAACGGTTTCTTCAAGAAAAAAAACGCGATATGTCCAAGAACCCTTCCGAAGAGAAGGGTAAATCCGGGCGGAAAAAGGTAACCTAAATATAAAAAAAGTAAAAGAGCATAATAAGCCGATTCCTTTCTTAACCTTTTCTTAAAAGTCATTACCTATTCATTGACATCCTTTATAAAGTTCTCAACCGCATCGTCCCACATCTTCTTTGCTGTTAAAATCTGTTTAACGATCTCATAAACAGCGCCGTCTCCTCCTGCTCTTCCGGAAATATAGTCCGCGATATGCTTAACTTCCTCAGCAGCATTCGCAACAGTAATCGGAACCCCAACCTTGCGCAACGCGGGAATATCTATTATATCATCTCCGCAAAATGCAATAGTCTCCGGATCAATGTTTTCCTCCTTAATGAGTTTCTCCAAAACAGCAAGTTTATTCTTATATCCCAGATACACGCGTTCTATCCCCAATTCCGTTGCGCGGTTCTCCGTAATCTTTGAATATCTTCCGGAAAGCAGGCCAACTTCCAGGCCCGATTTCAAGGCGATCTTAATAGCCAAACCGTCCCGGGCATTAAACACCTTTAGAATCTCGCCTTCCGATCCCATGTAAATCATTCCGTCTGTTAAAACACCGTCAACATCAAGTAAAAGCAATTTAACCTTTGCAAATTTAACCTTCATTGTTATATCCTATCTTTAATTTTCCCCGCCCCAGTAAG
>JAQVHJ010000302.1 GCA_028696285.1 bacterium | reverse complement strand
AAGTATTCTGTACGGATTGACAATATTTATTACCACAGGTATTCTTGATCCTGAAGTATTTGAAGGAACATTGACCCCGATTTCAGACGGAGCCGGGGCATTCCTTGGAAAGGGAGGAAGGATTGCCCTAAGTATTGCAGCAATTCTTGCTTTTATTTCAACGGCGAACGCAGGAATTCTTGCCGCTTCAAGATATCCTTTCTCTTTAAGCAGAGATGGCTTGTTTCCGGGGTTCTTCAGTAGAGTAAGTAAAAAATTCGGCACACCTTATATTGCAATTTTAATTACGGGCTTTTTTATGATAGTGAGCCTTTTCCTCGATTTGAATATCTTGGTAGAAGCAGCTTCGACAGTTTTAATTCTGACCTATATGTTTTCCTGCCTGTCCGTAATAATAATGAGAGAAAGCAAGCTTCAAAACTACAGGCCCAGATTTAAATCACCTCTATACCCGTTTGTTCAGCTTTTCGGTGTCGCGGGATTTGTATTCTTTCCTTTTGAAATAGGGAAGGATGCCTGGTTTATCAGCTTAATATTGATTTTATTCGGCTTATTCAGTTATTGGTTCTACGGCAGAATTCGATCTACTCGGGAATCCGCCCTGCTTCATTTAATAGAAAGAATTACTGCGCGAGAGCTTGTTACGGGAACGCTCGAAACAGAATTGAAGGAGATTATCCGGGAACGCGACGATATTACAAAGGACCGTTTTGATAAATTGATTGAAGATAGTGTCGTTTTAGAGGTTGAAGAGGAGATTAATATGGAAGATTTCTTCCGCCTTGCAGCAGAAAAATTATCTAAATCAATTCAATACGACGAAAAGAGAATTTTTCAGCGTTTAATGGAAAGGGAAAAAGAAAGCTCAACCATACTTATGCCGGGTTTGGCGATCCCGCATATTATTATTGATGGAGAAGGATTGTTTAATATTCTTCTTGCGCGAAGCAAATGCGGAATTAAATTTCCCGAATCTGAGGAAAAGGTTTCAACCGTTTTTGTCCTTGCCGGGTCAAAAGACGAGAGGAATTTCCATTTACGGGCGCTTTCAGCAATTGCACAGATTGTTCAGAACCCTAACTTTGAAGAGAAGTGGATGGCTGCCAAAGGAATACAAGGTTTAAAGGATGTTATGCTTCTCGGAAAAAGAACAAGGTGGAATTAATGATAAACAATCAAAGATTAACATAAAAGATTAGATCTATTTTGGAGGAAGAAATGTTTAAAAAAATTGCGGCAATTATTTTTATTTACTTTTGCACGGTAATTGCCTGGGTTTTTCTCGGAAGCACAATGCATTTTAGAAGCACGAACCAGGACGTGAAGTTGAAGGGAGCTGTAAGACAATTATGGGGTTCAAGCCAGAAGCAAACCGCTCCGGAATTTTATTATTTCACTGAACGAATTGAAAAAGTGGAAAAGAAGGAAGGGGATAAAATAATCCAGGAATCCAGAGCTGTGCGCGAAAAAAACGGCCTGGCAATACATAAAAGTGATATAAATGTAAAAATCGACCTTGAACACAGAAGAAAGGGATTACTCTGGTATTCAACATATAAAGTGGATTTTAAGGGAACATATACTATTTTAAATGAAAAAGATACTGCGAGAGAAACTTATGTGGTCTTTTCTTTTCCGAATGTTGGTGCGGTATATGATAATTTTGAATTTGCAATAGCCGGTCAGCCGGTTGAAGAGATTGAGATTCTCGGCGGACAGATTTCACAGAAATTTTTAGTTCCACCCGGAGGTTCAGAGGAGATTTCAATTTCATATTCTTCACAAGGCCTTGACGAATGGTGGTATCTCTTCGGAGAAGACGTTTCCCAGGTTAAAAATTTTAAATTGGATATGGAAACGAACTTTAAGAAGATAGATTTTCCCCAAGACAGCATCTCCCCAACAATAAAAAAAGAGGAAGTTTCCGGTTGGAAATTGACATGGCAATATACAAGCATGCTTTCCGGTGTTCAGATAGGAATGAAGCTTCCCCAAAAATTAAACCCGGGGCCGTGGGTGGGAAAAGTGACATTATGGGCTTGGGTATCGCTCTTCCTCTTCTTTTTCCTGGTGTTTATCATTTCAATTGTAAAGGAGATTAAAATTCACCCGATGCATTACCTGTTTATTGCTATGGCTTACTTCAGCTTTCACCTGCTTTTGGCATACCTGGTTGACCACATCTCAATTCACCTTGCATTTGCAATCAGCGCAGTTGTTTCTATCTTTCTGGTAATTTCTTACATGAGAATAATTGTCGGAGCAAAGAACGCATTCCTGGCAATAGGGTTATCTCAGTTCGTGTATTTGATTTTGTTCTCGTATACATTCTTCTTTGAAAAATTTACCGGCCTGGCAATTACAATCCTCTGCATCGTTACCTTATTCATTGTAATGCAGATCACCGCCAGGATCAACTGGGAAGAAATGTTCAGTAAAAAAGGATAATATTATAAAAAAGTTAACAACGACCGCGAGGTTAATTTAATAAAAAAGAGAAAAAATGGGAAAGAAAAATAAATACGATTCAAAGGAAGCAGGGCTTGCAATTAGCCTGGCAATGGGAAGATTCTTCCTGAAGGCGGAAGATCTGCATTATGGATACTGGACAGATGATTTGGAAGTAGATGTATCCAACTTTGTAAAAGCCCAGGAAAAATATACAGAGTTTTTAATTGAAAATATTCCTGAGAATATAAAGACAATACTCGATGTCGGCGGCGGGGCAGGAATGACGACGAGGAGGCTGTCAGATAAAGGATTTAAGGTAGATTGCCTTACACCGAGCCCGGACCTTGCGAAAGAAGCTCGAAGCAAGCAGGGGAAAGAGGTAGAGGTTTTTGAATGCAAGTTTGAGGACCTTGTAACAGAAAAGAAATATGATTTGATACTCTTTAGTGAAAGCTTCCAGTATATCCCCGTAAAATTTTCAATTCCACAGGCATTAAAGCACTTAAATGATAATGGATATATTTTAATCTGCGACTTCTTCAAGACGGACGCTCCGGGAAAGAGCGCTTTGAGCGGAGGGCATAATCTTAATAAGTTCTATAATACGATAACGGGGTATCCGTTAGAAAAGATAAAAGATATTGATATTACAGATAAAACCGCGCCAAACATGAAAATCGTTGACAATTTTATTAATCAGGTCGCAAAACCGCTCTGGGAGATTGCCTTTAAATTCTTTGACATGAACTACCCGTTCTCATTTAACCTGCTGAAGAAATTTAACAGGAAAAAAATAAAAAAGACAGAAGAGAAATTTTTTGAAGGCAGGCTTAATCCCGAAGAGTTTAAGAAATACAAATCATACCGTTTGATGCTGCTTAAAAAAGGATAGCTGAAAAATTTTCTAAAAAACCTTAAATAAATGAAACCAAATAATTCAGGATTCTATATACATCATTTGAACGATCTCGTTTTAAATTGGGGAATTGAGTTGGCGTCTCTTTCAGAAAATGACCGGATCCCCGGAAGCCCACAACGATCAATTTGCAGGCAGTTGTTTAAGGCGAGGAATGGAAAATTATATTTCATTCAGGGGTTTGATGAGTCGGGAGAAAGAAGAAAAAACAAGATAAATTCTGTTCTTGAGACTTTAAAAGAAGAAGGCATTCCAAGAATTCAGCTCCCCATCAAAACAATAGAAGATAAAAATTTGGTCAAATACAACGGTTTAACCTGGCAGATATTTGAATATATCGAAGGAATGGAGTTAAAGAGGCCCGATTACCAGGAAGAACCTTGGCGCGGAAGAAAATTTGCAGAGATATTAAAGGATTTAAAGTCTGTCACATCTGCAGTATTTGGAAAATTACCAAAAGAACCGAAGTTTATGGAA
>JAQVHJ010000301.1 GCA_028696285.1 bacterium | reverse complement strand
GTATGTTATTTCTATGGAGGTGGATATGGTTCGTTTTAAATTGAGATTTTTACTCCGGGGGTTTTTCTATTCTATTCTATTCTATTCTATTCTATTCTATGTAATCCTTCCTTAACCCACACAGAGCAATTGAGAAATATTTCATTGTCACATTCAACAGCGATTGAGAATTCCGGGATTGAGATTATTCCGTATGAAGATTTGCCGGGTACTCTGAAGGATGAGATTACGGATTCTTATGAACGAGATGACCGGGTTTTCGAGCCGGTCTGTATTGCGGTAATTGAACCGGGAGATATTCACTTTGACTGGCTTGGGAGGATAATGTGCATTTATTTTCCGAAGGGGATTCTTCCCTTGGGAACTAATACACGTGTAAGGATGCTTGAACCTGGGCCTATCGAGATTATTTATACATTGACAGATGGGAGAACAAAATATGCATTTGCAACTAATGAGGTTGTTTTTTATAATAAATGTCCACCTAATGCAAACGCTTATTACACGATCGGGAATGATATCTGGGGTTATTATGATTCCGGGTGGCAGGATAAGATAGACGACCTGATCGAATCGACAGATGACCAGGTTGAGTACGGGTGGGGAAGTTATAATTCATATCTTGGGGGTTGTGATTTTAAATTTGTTGTGAAGGTAAACTGTGAACGTTTATCTTCTCCATATATCAATCGAGAGGTAGCAGGTAAGGATGTCGTGATTTTATTTGAGCGTGAGGTTGGTTATAATATAGATGAGAAGCCGTGGCATGAGTTTGAGAACTGTGAATATATCGGAAAGGACTATGATAACAGGGATAGATATGAATTAACATTCAAGGTCCTGACCAATTGTTTTGAATCAGGATTAAGTAATGTTCCGGTATATTTCTATATTGAATCCGGAGCCGGGGAGTTATCCGGGGGAGCTCCTGAGTATAACGAGCAGGGATTGCCTGTTTACCGTGTTCAGTCCGACAGTGAAGGTCTTGCCCGGATAGAAGTTCTACTTCCCGGAGACCCGAATATACCAGCAGCTTCAGTAAAAGATAATTCTGATTTCAGAATTGATTCAACCATTGTAAAATCGTACCTCATTACGGAAGACCCGTCGCAGCATATCTCCACGGAAGTCCCATGCGGAACAAACGAACCTTATGCGCCTCTAATTAAATCAATTGATTTCATTAAGACATCATTACCACTGCGTAAATTCAATCCTAATGGTGAAGATATTGAATATGATGAAATTGAATATTTAAACGATAAAGATAATTCTGAGAACAATCATAATAATCCTTTATTGTTTGTAAAAAACGAAGAATTGGAATTTAAAGTAAGTTTTGATACAGATGAAATTATCTGGCCGGGGGAAAATATTTGGATTAGAGTAAAATCCGGTGATGAAGAGAATGAAATTTTGGATTTCGGGGAAACGAAGATAGAAAAGTTTACAGATCTAAAAACAAAAAAGGTTAAATTTACAAGCATAAATAAATTACCGGACCATGTAGATTATTATCCAAATGCTGATATGGAGTTTAATTTCTATTTTGAATTCGGTTACGAGACCGGAGGGGAGATAAAATGGATAGAAGGAGCGATTATACCATTCAAAGTATTTATTGTTTATAAAAAACCTGTTGAGATATCTTTTCCTATTGATGTTTTTGTTGAAATAAGCTGTAAATCAGCGAGAGGATTAAATAGTCAGGATGAAATTGTAGAAGCAGAATTTATTAAAGGCTGCGGTGAATTTGCTGAATACAACGGGGAAAAATTTAAATACATCTATCCTTGGAACTGGAATAAAATAAATTATCCATTAAAACAATTTTTACTTGACAATGGTGGTAAATGCGGTGTTTGGAGTGAATATTTAGAATATTTAAATTTAATACAAGGAATAAAAATTCAAAAATATATTATTTATTCCAATTATAATGAATCGATTCCTTTTCAAGAAGAGGAATGGCAAGATCCGAATACAGGAATTTATTTAAGAAATCTTTATAAAACAAAACCTATCAGAGGAACGAACTTAGCAAGTGATAAGGAATGGATTTTCCCTGATCATGAATTTATTTTGTATAAAATGGTATCTAATAATGACCGTAAGAAAATAATCTATGATACTTCTTTCTATTCAGAGGGGATACATCAAAGTAGCATCGAAAATAATGATCTTGAAATTATTTCAGATTATGAAGATGGTTTAATCACAAAAATAGGTTATGGGGCAAGAATCGGGCAAGGTTTATTCCAATGGATTAAATCTGATAATAATCCTCTTGGTAGTTTGAAATATACAAAAGTTGAAAAGAATTAAATTAAGGAGTGAAAAATGAAAGTAAAAATATTTTTTATAATTATAATTTTAATTATGATTTCTTTAAAACCATATCCAGAGGAAAAGATATTCATACCTGAATATGAGTTTAATAAATTTGGATACGTTGATTCATTTTCAAGATATAGCAGCTCTTATTGGATGATTATTGCCTATTCTTATGAACAATTTAATTTAGATAAATATTATTTCTTTAAAGAAAGAGAAGATGATAATCGATCAGGAATTGGATTAATAAGGTATAAGTTTTCGGATACAAATAAAGCAAAAGAAAGTGTAACGGAATATAAAAGATCATCTAATACTAATTGGTTTCCAATATTACCCGGAACAATTTCAAGGAAAAAAATTGGATTTAAAAATTATGTTCAGGGAACAGGAATATTTTCTTTTGATGAATTAAAAATATCTGACATTGATTTTTATACAAATTATGAATATCAAATTGATAAATTATACCATTTCGGTCTATTTGTTATTATGGAAGATGGTTGGACATTTGAAGTTTATCAAACTTTTTTTAATTATCAACCCTGGATGGGTAGATTGGACCCGGAAATGCTTGAATATCTTGCAGAGAAGGGTGTTGAAGTCTATTATGCAAAGAAATGCGAGATTAAGATAGAACCGCATAAATGGAATATGAACTGGGCAGAGGATAATGCAGATCCGGAAGGTGTGATTAATTTATGGATTGGGAATCTTGAAGAAGGTATTTCAGTTGAGGATATTGATTTGAGTACTATTGTTCTAAACGGTAAAGTTCCTATCTTTAAGAATGTCGGTTATGAAAACAATGAAAATTTTCAGGGGAAGGTTCTGCATCTGCAGTTTAAGAAGAAGGAATCGTTTGAAACAATATTCTTCCCGCAGAAAGGAGATAAGCGTGAGATCTGCATAGAAGGCAAACTAAAAAGCGGAGAAAACTTTATCGGACGCACCGAGATTGAGATAATCGGTAAAGAAAAATAGGGACGGGGGTAAAAAAAGTTGAAAAATTATATATTAGTGGAGAGTGGGGTGTGGAGCGTGGATGGTGAGAATCGTGATTCGTGAACCGTTATTTGTGATTCGGAAGAGAGATTGCTTCGCTTTCGCTCGCAATGACTGTACCCCGTTATCGATACAAAACAGAGATTTCACTACTGCATCACAGTGATAAAAAAACAGGGACGGCCCCAAAAAAAGTTGAAAAATTAAAAGGCGATATTTACCGTAATGAAGGAGAAAATATGAGATTTAAGGTGATAATAATATTGATAATAACAGTTTTATTTACATTTTCAGTTTCCGGGAAGCAGGTTCGAGTAAAGGAATTCAGTTTCATGACGGATGACCCGGTTATCAGTTCTGAGCATGTAATAATGCTGTATGTTCCCGATCCCGGAAAATACGGGGATAGCGTAACAATTCAGCCGAGCGGTTTTATCATCTCGCATCCTGATTACATTGAATCCGTTACTGATGTATTCCTGAGGATATTTCCAACAGGACTGATAGAGA
>JAQVHJ010000300.1 GCA_028696285.1 bacterium | reverse complement strand
CTCCCTGATATTTCAATTAATTCACGATTCAAAAAATCACTGATTATCGCAAAAACATCATTTTTTGCTTCTTTCTCTCCCGGGAAACCGTTATCATCTTTAAGTTCAGATGTTCTCTTATTTACCAGTTCCTTCAGATGTTCATGGAACTCAGACAGTTGTTTCTCTGCAAATTTCAGTTTGATTGCGTTATCAATTGTCATTGGCATCACTTTGAGGTAGTTCTGGTCAGAATCCTTAATCAGGTAATCGGAAGCGCCTGCCTTGATAAGCTTAACAGCAAGTTCTTCATTCCCGGTTCCTGTTGCAACGATTACAGGGACATCCTTAACAAACTCCAGGACATCGAGTCCGGTCCCGTCAGGAAGGTCATAGTCGGTAATGATTACATCAAAATTCCCCGATTCCATTATACGCTTTGCTCCCTGAACACTCCCGGTAATATAACATTCAAATGGAAGCCGGGCTTTCTTTACATACCTTAAAAAGATATCCTGGTCGAAGATTTCATCCTCAACAAGTAAAACCTTATACTTCATCTGATTGCTCATTATTTCTTTCCTTTAAATTTTTTTCTGTTAATTTTTTGGAAATAGTAAAAATAAATTTTGCTCCCAGTCCCGGTTCCGACTCGACTGTAACTTTCCCGTTATGTTCCTCAGCAATGCTCTGAACAATATTCAGGCCGATCCCTGTTCCTGAATATTCATCTTTATTATGTAGGCGAGAAAATGACAGAAAAATCTTATCGAAATACTTCGGGTCAATTCCTATCCCGTTATCCTTCACGGAAAAGATATGAAATTCATCATCGCTGTCATAGTCAATCTCAATTACGGGCTGATTCTTATTATTTTTCGTTGAGAACTTAATCGCGTTATCAATCAGGTTAGAGAATAATTCAGCAATCTTGATAGGGTCGCAGTATATTTTCGGAATTGATGCAGGGCAGAGCATTTTTATATTAAAATTCCTGATGTCATATTCGACTCTGTTCAAAATGCTTTTCAGAATTGCATCAACATCGGTCTCCTCGTACGGATTCTTGATTCGTGTAATCCTTGATAATTTCAGAAGGTCATTGATCAGTTTTTCCATTCTTTTCACACCTGTCCTGATATGGTTCAGATATCTCAAACCCTCCTCATCGAAATTCTTACTGTAGTCTTCCTCAAGTACCTTTGAAGATGCTGCGATCCCGCGTAAAGGCGCTTTCAGGTCATGGCTTGCAACATACACGAACCGGTCAAGTTCTTCATTTACTGTTTCGAGTTCCTTCTTCTGGTTAAGAAGCAGGGAATTGGCATCACTCAATTCTGCAGTCTTCATTTTTACCCTGTCTTCAAGTTCATCATATATCTTTTTCAGTTCAAGCGCCATTATATTAAATTGCTCCGCCAGCGCCCGGAGTTCGTCCTTCGATTTAATTTTTATGAATGAGTTGAAATTTCCCTCCGCCAATGTTTTTGCGCCTTTAGTAATCTCTTTAACCGGCACAACTATCCTTTCAAGACTGATGAGAATAATTATAAATATAATCCCGATCTCGATAGCCAGAATTACAATGAGCATATTTGAATATTTCCTTATGGGTCCCGAGATATTATCCCAGCGCTCCCTTGTGATCATTCCCCAATCAGTTCCCGGTACCGGGGCATATCCTGAAATGACCTTCACTCCGTCAAAATCGTCTGTAATTACCGCGCCAATCTCCTTGTTCAGGACCTTCGCGACAGATTCAGAGTTTGAAACATCCTTCCCGATCATGTAATCGTACCGGTATGAAATCACCCGTCCGTTCCCGTCAACAATATATGCGAATGAATCACGCCCTGCTTTAAATTCAAGGATCTTTTTTACCAGGGAACTCAGCATGGAATATTTCAAACTTGATAACCCGGCAAGAACTCCGGAAAAATGTCCATTATCATCAATAATCGGGATCCCGATGAAAATAACTTCCTTCCCGGAAACAGAATCGAGATAAATATTTGAAAATGCAGGCCTGTTCGTTTCCCTTACCTTATCAAATTCATAATAGTAAGTTGTCCTCATTTCAGGTGTGTTAAATTCAGGGGGGTTTGTTAATACGATATCGCCCTGTTCATTGAAGATAAAAACTGCAACATCATAAATAAGCAGCTGTGATTTATACTTTTTAAAAAAATCTTCAGAAACTTCTTCCGATGAACCCGTAAGAACCTCATCCTGCGCTGCTTCCTGGAGAATCTTGATAAATTGCATCAAAGATTCGGATAATCTCTCGGAAGAGATCCTTGCTATCTCTGTATCTCTCTGGATTACGACCTTCTGTGTGTTTTTCTCTGTAACGGATAATGAAATGAACCGGACTATTACAAATATGGCAAGTAATAGTATTACAACAGGTACAAGTATTTTTGTGCGTATGCTTCTGAACATGGAAAATTTACTTCACTGAATTTTCTTTTTTTAGTTCTGCCTTAATCTTCTTGTATGCAGCAGGGGAGACCCACTCTTTCCAAACATCTTCGAAATTATTGAGATAATATACTGCAGCGGTATCCCAATTCTTTATATGATTCTTCTGGACCCAGCCGAGTGTCTTATTCAGATTATCAATACCCAGATTCATTTTCTTCAGCATATCACAGAGGTCCGGGGCTTTCTTCTGAAAATTCTTAGTGGCGATCTTTTCAATTGAAAATGACTGGTATGCGCAGGCTTCCTTCAGGGGACGCAACTCCTTATTTTCGGAAGCTTCGAGTATCTTTGCCCAAACTTCGGGATTATACGGAGGCTCCTCAACAATCATCCAGTCATAAGCTCCCATGATTGCCGTAGGTGACCAATAATAGCAGAAGATCGGCTGGTGATTCTCCTGCGCCTGAATTAATGCTTCAGCAAATGATTCGGGTGATACAGGGTTGATTATGTTATAATATTTATTCAGACCGTATGCTTCAAGTTTAACTTCATTGACATCTGAAGAGCGCCAGCCTATTATGCCGTTGTAAAAGAGTCCTTTTGTATAGTCCTGGGGATCCTTGAATAACTCCCAGTTTTCCTTCATATCTTCAATTGTCTTTATATTGTACTGATCCGCAACCCACTTCGGTATCATCCAGAATTGAGCGCTGTCGTCAAAGGACGGACCCAGACTGATAATATTTTTATCTTGGATATTTTGATTGAACCACTCAAGTCGGTTCTGAGCCCACAACTCCAGTGTCAGGTCAATCTCACCGCGCAATATGGCAGATTCCCCGTCTTTACTTGTCATGATAACTATCTTTACTTCGTATCCGTATCCCTTCTCAATTATGTATTTTGCAATTGCATTGATCAGCTGCATCGAGTCCCATTGCCCATCATGAATGATGATCACGGGTTTCTTTCTCTCGCACCCCGGCATGGTCAGAAACATTATTAGAATAAAAAGCATCAGAACCCTGAAAAAACTATTCTTGTTCATGACACCCTCCTGAAGTATCTAAAAAAACTGTTAAAGCGAAAAAATAAGTATTTCAAAAAACGATTAAAATTTTGTAACTTAATAATTGAACTTGTACTAAAACTTAATCTCCAGCTGAATCAGGAGTTCATCATTGTCAACCTTTCCATTGCCCGTGTTTTCGTCATTCATGTAATACTCCGTTTTTACCATGACGCCTTTGGTAAATGTTGTCAATAACGCAACCGTTGTTTCGCGCCTGTCCCAGGTAAGTGAATCGTCAGGAACAGGCGGGAGATTGAAGTCGAGACTACCAACCCTTATTACCGGTTCGAGTGAAGCGCCGTTCGCAGAGACCGGGATCAGGTATGCTAATTGAGCGAACCATCCGTCTCTTTCCAGTGTCCCGTCCTGCGCAGATAAATATTTGAACCCGAAAGTGA
>JAQVHJ010000299.1 GCA_028696285.1 bacterium | reverse complement strand
CAGCTAGATATCATGCTTTTCAAATCAAAGAAATACACCGGGGCTTGGTTTTTAAAAATCATGGATCACACATTTTTCTCCCTGCTTATGGAGAATTAGCTCCTAAAAAACCCGATAATTATGAACCATATATTAATGCTGTAAGAAGTGGATTGGTTGGAATTTGGGAGGAGGTAGGACTTGGAGAGGAATATGATTTCCCGGTTGAGTATGTACGGATACCCAGAAGTATTAACGGGACAAGACTGGGTGAATTTTACCAATCTTCAGTAAAAGGATTCTTTATTTCTGCAAACAGCCAACACCCGAATGAATGCTGGGAATGGATCAGGTATCTTTCAGATCACCCACTTGAATCAACAAACGCCATCTCTCCCAGGCTTTCAAGTGTGGATTTATACGAAGGAAGTGCTCGAATAGACCAACACCTAAAAACACTTCTGAAAGATATTCTTGAAACAGGCACAATAATTCAAACACCACTAACCGATATCAGGGTATATGCCTATATCGATTGGCAATATGATGCATTTTTGAAAGTAATTAATGGAGAAAAGGCGGAAATAGCTTTGGCTGAGGCACAACAAAAAGCGGATACCTATTATGAGTGTTTACTGCAAAGTGAGTATATCTTTTCCAAGAGTGATGAATACCGAGAGAAAGTGATTAATCCATGTTTTGAAAAAGCCTCTCAATAATTGTATTGGAAAAAAAGAAAGTAGTTGTTAATTATGACAGATAGCAATTTGTTATTTCCATTTTTATATATAGCAACGTTATTATTTTTAATTTTTTTAATACGAAAAATCCTATTTATTGCAGAGGTCAAAGGTAACAGCATGTGGCCAAGCTTAAAAAATGGAGACAGAGTCCTGGTATCCCGAATTTTCTTTCCAGATCTAATAAAATCTGGATCTATCGTTATTTTGGCTCCGTGGTTTACCTGTATTGATCAATATATCATCAAAAGAATAATCGCCAAACCCAATGATGAAGTCTATATTGTCGGCATTAAACTTAAAGAACTTCAGGATATCCTTCCCAATGATATCTTTAGTTATTATTGTTTAACTATTCCTCCAGATCTGGAAATCAAAGTTGCCTTTTCAAACAACAACTTATCACCTTTCTTAGAATTAATCATTAATCACAATTATGGAATCACAAAGCTTCCAGAAAGACGGTTTTTTGTGACAGGGGACTGGATGCCTGAGGTTGGGGATTCTCGATCACATGGGCCGTGTCCTACAAAATCAATCAAAGGATTGGTCTTGAAAATACTATAAGTCTACAAATTAGGTCACTTTTTCCCCATCGAAATCAACTTGATACCGTTTTAATTCGAAAGTAAATGTAATAAATATTCTAGTTCTTTATCGAAAATAATCACACTTCTTGAAATTGTTTTGCTCCAATTAATAAAAGCACACCAAATTTACCAGTAAACAAATGGAGGAAATTCTAAAAATCTACAAAAATCAATCAACTTTTAGGAGGAAATTATGAGCTTAGAAACGGTTTATGGATTTAGTTTGCTTGTTTTAGCATTCATTGTGGTGATTAATTTTATGATATCTTTAGGATTAATTCATAAAATAAACAAACCGCCATCGTTGAATGAACCCAACACTTTAATTGGACAAAAAGCACCACATTTTGAAGGTGAACTAGATACAGGTGTAAAATTAGATTCTGCTAAGTTACTTGGGAAACCATATTTACTTGTATTCGTTTCCCCAACATGCCAATCATGCAAAAAATTAATTCAAAGTTTAACAAAATCATTAGATAAAACTCCCAATAATAAAAGTGAGATAATTTTCATAAATGACGGTTCAGAAGAAGAAGCTATTAAATTAAGACAAGAAGAAAACATCAATCACCCTATCTTGATAGCACCTAGGAATAATAATTCCATTTATAAAAATTTCCGAGTTCAATATACGCCTGCTTTTGCCTTGGTAAATGAAGAAGGAACGATAGAAGATATTGGAGTATTAGATTCAAAAAAAGATTTAATATTAAAATTTCTAAAATAAAACACTGCATACTCATCATTGAATTCAATCATAATTCATTCGAAATCAAACCGAAATGTTTGACTAATTACTATAAATGCTTAACTGAAAAAACAGCATAATAAAAAAATTTCTTTACTCACTATTTTCGAAGAATGACCACCCAGATTATAAAAATCTCCATATTAATTTTCACCACTCCAGCATAGTAAGTATGGTAGATTTAATTGCCAAGTAGGTAATCATTGATCCCTTTATTGGCAATTAAATAATGGCTTAATTGACATTGACAGTAATAATTCAATTTGTTATTGTTTTATTTAAAGAGGGTTAATCATATCACTGAGGGAACTTGTTGAACAAACAAGAGTTGTGATCGAAAAACCGTTTCTTTTTATATTCTCACGGTATGGAAAAAACTGTTTAATCAAACAAATTTTATGGTAATTTATTTTATTGAACTTCGTGGGTAAATATATAAGATTTAGTAGGTTATTTAAGAATTGTAATTTCATTACTAATAGTTTTTAGAAGTTTTGCAATTATTCAAGTTAAAGGCTGTAGTATGCAGCCTACTTTATATAATGGAGATTTTGCTATCATACTCAGGTATTTTCCTTGCAATTTAATTCAAAACGGACAAATTATTGTGGTTAAAGCATGGGAGAGTTCTCAAAATCAAAAATATATAATTAAACGTGTTGTTGGGATTCCCTCGGATAAATTACTAATCTACCAAACAGAATTTAGATATATTAAGAATAAACTTAGACCGGAAATATACGAATATTTCTATAGAAAAATCGATCTAAATCAAATTGTTTTATATTTTGATAAAATTGAAACGTCTGAGAAGGAAAAAAGTAATAAGGAATATCTACAGAAAAAAAGGTTAATTTCAGTTCCTAAAAATCATTTTTTTTTAGTAGGGGATTGGTTGTTCGGATCATTTGATTCTTTAAGGTCTGGTCCGGTTCATTTCAGAAATTTTATTGGATTGGTAATATTTAAATTTTAAACTTAAAGGAAAAATAATGTTGAAATCAATAGGCTTTATTAAATTCATTGTCTTGTTTATATTATTTTCAATTCTTTTAAGTACATGCCAAATGCCAGTAAGACCAATGACTGATAACCTGAAAAAAGATTTAATTTTTGGTCATTTAAATTATGACCAATATGATTACCAAACAGTGATAGATTCAATAAATAAAGATAAAACTGATTCAAAAATTTCTATACAGGAATTAGAAATCAAAGATGATAATTCTATTAAAACCTTTACCACTCAAGCCGACATCATTTTACTAAAAGGTATAAACCCCGCAACTTTTCAAGGTTATTTAAACTTAGAGCCGCTTATCCAATCTGATCAAACATTTTCCAAAAATGATTTTTTGCCAAACTCGCTTAATGCTTGTGCAGATGAAAATGGTAATCAGTATGGAATTCCAATCTGGGTTTATTTAACAGGTATTTATTACAATCCACAATTGTTCACCAAGCAGCACATCGATTATCCGAAATATGATTGGACAATCGATTCTTTTCAACTAATCGTTTCTCAACTAGAAGATAAACACCCTGTGGTTGATGATGGAGCACTATTAGCTCCTTATATTTATGCTCATTTAAATAAAAATGATGGGAAAGTAAACGTCAATCAATTTTTGGAAGAATTAAATTGGTACGAGGATTTGGTAAAAAGCGGAAATATTGTCCTCAACACTGAAGGTTCAGGTGATCCATTTGATAGATCAGGAAATTCATCACTCTGGGTGGCATCCAATGACGAAGAACTATTTCCATCAATAAAGGACAGGGTTTTTCTTCCTTTTCCTGTTGGAAAAGATAAAGAAA
>JAQVHJ010000298.1 GCA_028696285.1 bacterium | reverse complement strand
ACAAGTTTATTTTTATACATAACCCTTCAAATCCTTCATGCTCTTCATGTGCTTCATGGTAAAGAATCTTTTGTATTTCGATTCACTGTTCACATCTTCTCTTCACCATTGACCCTTTCGTTCACCGCTCACCGTTTACCGTTCACCGTTTACCGTTCACCGCTCACCGTTTACCCTTTATTAAAAAAAACTTGACTTGAATCTTTCTGTATGATATACTTTATATTAAAATCAGGAAGGAATAAATATGGTTTTTTATGAAAAGATGGAACATCAGCGATTGGGTGATATTTTAATTGAGAATAAACTTATTACTCAAGAACAGCTTGGGGAGGCGTTAAAGAAGCAGAAGGAACTGAATCTAAAGCTTGGGAACACTCTCATCACGCTTGGAATTGTCACTCAGGATGATATTAACTGGGTTCTTCATAAACAATTCAATATTCCTCAAGTTACCTTGACAAAGGACATGATTGATTTAGAACTTATCCCTTTAATCCCGGAAGATCTCTTTCAAGAGAACCTGCTCCTTCCCCTTTCAAAATCAGGGACAGAACTTACAATCGTTGTCGGGGACCCGACCGATTTTGAAGTTCTGAAAAAACTCGAGAAATCCACGGGGTTTTCCTTGAATGTATGTATTGCGGATGTTTCAAGTATTAAGAATATAAAAAATGAAATAACCCTCATCCTTTCAGGCGAAAAGGAGAAAGCATTAACCCAGCTTGAATTAGTAGGTGAAGTTATTCCGAAAGAAGTTATCATTAAGATCATTGAAGATACAACCGGAAGTTTATTTTTTGATTTCATCTTCGATTTAATCGTATCAAAGAACCTTGATTCTCTATCCATTATCCCTTTTGAAAATCAGCTCCATATCTACTTCCACTTCCTCGGAAAACACATAAAGAAATTTGAAATCCCCATTCTGAATTACCAGTTCATATATTCTAAAGCTGTCCAATTATGGGGGGTTGACGAAGATATAAAAGAAAGTTCATTCATGAATATAACCTACCCTATCGGTAAAGATATTAAAAATTTCAAACTTTTTGTCTATAAAACCAGTTTCGGAAATGCAATTAAAATTTACCAGAACAAGAAGATCAATAAATTAGTTCCGTTGAATAAGGAAGGATTTTCAAGAGAGCAGCTGGAGTTGATTTTTTCAAATCTCATACTCGAGCATGGCACCTATTTCATTTTAGGGAAGGACATCTCCGTATCAAGAAATGTCCTTCTATCCTTGGTCGGGGAATTCGCCGTATTTAACCGAAAGATAGCCTATTTCGATAACTTCAATATTCTTGATATTGAAGGCGTTATAAATTTGCAGGATATATTTAATCCCATGACAGACCGTGATATCCCTCTTGCTCTGCTCAATTCAATCGGGCCTGATGTCATCTGCTTCTCTGAACTGTACAGCAATGAACAGCTTGTCCAGGCGATTAACCTCGGATATACCGGGAAAACAGTAATCGCATTTGTTAATGACCGCGATGTTTTCCACTTCCTCCTCAGGCTTCTTGCCCTCTCGATTGATACATTCATCTTTAAAAATAGTCTGAAACTGATTATTCATCATGAGAAGGTGGAGGAACTATGTCCCAAATGTAAACGGCCATTCTCTCCTAATATTGATTTCATTTCTAAGTTCCAGAACTCTAAGATTGAAGAGACTAACTTCTTCAGGAAAGTCGGCTGCAAAGACTGCTTCGGACTCGGATTCACAAACCTCTTCGACCTATACGAGGTATTTAAGATAGATAATTTTGTTAAGACAAATATGGAAAGTATTGAAACCTTTGACAAGATGCTGAAGGCATTTAAATCACAGGGATATATAGGTGTTAAATCAAAGATTCTATCCCTAATCGCTTCAGGAACAATTCCATTTAATTCAATAATAGATATATTTTAAGCAGGAGGAAATATGGACTTTAGTGAATTTTTTGATGAATCAAAGAAAAAGAAGGAAGAACCTGTTCAGAAACCTAGTTCTACTCCGCCTTCTCCTCCTCCGGTCCCTCCGAAATCGGAACCGGACCAACCTGCCCCGCAGATTCAGGAGGAACCTGACAAAGCAAATAATAATATTTTCAGCCCGGAGATTCCGATGGAGAAGGTAACTCAAAAAGAAGAGACCGTTGCAATAGATACTTCACAGAAAACATATTCCATTAAAATATTGCTGAAGGCATTAGTTGATAATAACGGTTCTGACCTCCATGTAACTGTCGGACTTCCCCCAATTATACGTATTCACGGTAAGTTAACCAAGCTAAACCTTCCTCCCCTGAATATACCGGATATAACTCGTCTTGTTAATGAGCTCCTCTCTGATAAACAGAGAATCAGGTTCAAGGAAGAATTAGAGATAGACTTCTCATATGAAATTGAAGGACTTGCGCGTTTCCGTGTTAATGCATTCAACCAGAGGTTAGGCCCTGCAGCTGTTTTCCGTGTAATTCCGACTAAAATAAAAACTCTTGAAGAGCTCGGAGTTCCGAAATATTTAGAAAATCTTTCATTAAAGCATAAAGGTTTTGTCCTGGTAACCGGACCGACCGGTTCAGGGAAATCTACTACTCTTGCAGCTTTGGTTGATAAATGCAATGCCTCAAGATATGACCATATTATTACCATTGAAGACCCTATCGAATTTGTTCACTTCCCGAAAAAATGTATTATTAATCAAAGAGAGGTCGGGCCTCACACTCATTCTTTCTCCGCAGCACTGAAAAGCGCTCTACGCGAAGACCCCGATATAATTCTGGTCGGTGAAATGAGAGATTTCGAAACTATTTCACTGGCAATTACAGCAGCAGAAACAGGACATTTAGTCTTCGCAACCCTGCATACTATCTCCGCCGCAGGAGCAATTGACCGTATAATTGACGTTTTCCCCCCGCATCAGCAGGACCAGATAAGAACCCAGCTCTCAGATACTATCGTTGCTATCATTGCTCAGCAGCTGATCCCGACAAAGACCGGCAAAAGCCGATGCTGTGCTATTGAGGTATTGATGGGAACTGCTCCTGTTAAGAACCTAATCCGAGAAGGAAAGACTTATCAGCTCTACTCTACTATGCAGACCAGTATGCGCGATGGGATGCAGACCCTTGACCAAGCTTTAAAAGAGTTAGTGAAGCAAGGTTTGATCTCGGGAAGAGAAGCATATTTACGGGCGCATGATAAGAATGCTTTTAAACAATATGAAAATATGATTTAATTGAAAGACCTGAACCTTAAACTGTAAGAATATTAAGATTTCAAATCGAAACTTGTACTAATTAAATCCTATTTTTTTTTAACTCGAACTCCATACTCGAACTCGGTCTGATTATTTATAAATAATTCTTTAATATTTAATTCTTATCCAATCAGGAATAGATACCGAAATAGAGATAGACTCAAGTATTACATGCTCATAATACTGTATTAATTCTTGATCTCTTTCGGATCACAAATCATCCCGATTTCGTGGAACCTCCATCGGGACTACTATGTTAGTGGTAAGTGGAGGGTGGAGGGTGGAGGGTGGAATGTGAAATGAATATGAGAAATAAAAATCTCATGCTCGCAGCGAATCACGCTTCATAACCTGTCGATGTAATATGTTCATATAATACGGGCAGGTGGAGAGGAAAACCTTAAAAGGTTTACCCTGAAACGGAAGCTATAAAAAAAATCCAAAAGACGGGCTTCCGGCCGGAAGCCCCTACTGTGCATATCAAATGTTTGCAATACAATTCTTTCGGTTCAGGATTCATGGTTCAAATAATCATAAGATCTAAACATCCGCAACATTATTGACAATGCTATATTCATAATTTTCAATTTTCAATGTTCAATCTACAATTTTCAATGCGAAGCATTATGTATCATATGTTTGTAATAC
>JAQVHJ010000297.1 GCA_028696285.1 bacterium | reverse complement strand
TATTGTCCATCCTACAAAAGGTTTTGACGTCAGGTTTGACTTTACAAATATTAAAATCAATAAACCGAAGGTCTTTCCGTTCTTTTCAGGGAAGGTTAGATATCCCGAGATCATTTCAAAAAACAAGAAAATCAGGATTGTTACTGGTAAAGATGAATGGATATTCCCCAACAGCGGGTTGCTGATATATTGGTAAGGATTAATTTATGAAGATTATTTTCCCGATTCTTGCGATCCTTTGCTATGGAATATCACCCGTGATTCAGAAATCTGCCCTGAAACGAATCTCTCTTCCTAATCTTTTTACGGTGCATGGAATCACTATATTTTTTGTCTATATTTCCATTTTCGTTCTCTTCAGAGACCATCCGATTAATAATGGAATTATCTGGGCAATCTTCTCGGGAATCTCATCAGTCGTCGGGTTCCTCTTTTATTATGAAGCTTTGAAGAAAGGGAGAGCGTCTGTTGTTACAGCTGTTTCTTCATCATACGCATTATTCACAGTTATTCTATCGGTGATTTTCCTGAAAGAAAAAATATTCATGAAAGAGATTATAGGAATAATCCTGATAATAATCGGGATCGTTAACCTGGAATTGATCAATGTCAAAAGTAAAGATGAAGAGAATAAAGAATTTGGTGTCCGTGAAGGGATATTTACTGTCATTGCAATGCTATGCTGGGGGGCTTGGGCGTTCTTTACGAAAACCGCCGTCGCTGAAACAGGTGAAATAAATACATTAATGGTATTTGGAGTAATGGCCCTCGTCGTTTTCCCGATCTATGCAACCTTAATAAAGAAAAAAAGCGAATCCCCGGAGAAAAACCACTCATGGAAAATCGGGATACTTATTGCAATAATCTCAGTCCTCGTGATAGGTACCGCTTCATTCTCATTCTATTTCTCCGTCGAACATTACCGCATCTCCATACTCACTCCTCTCGTCTCAATGTATCCCGCAGTTACAGTCATTACATCAATCATTTTCATCAAAGAAAAAGTCACATTTCTGCAAATTTTCTTCATTATTTTAATCATTTTCGGCGTTATTCTCCTCTCTTGAAAAAAAATCAGGGACGGTTCTTTCATTTTTAACAATATTATGTTTACTTCAAAAACACCAAAAATCACCTTGCCAATATTTGGTTACTTACAGCATTTTTTGTAAAAAATGAAAGAACCGTCCCTGATTTTTTTAAAGAGGTGATGATTTTCAATTAAAAAGTGCAATTTTTTCTTGACTTTTATAATTATATTTGATAAAATTAGGAAGTTTTAGGAATTATATGAATAAAAAAGTTACGCAAGTACAATCCCATCTGGACACGAAGATTTTCAATAAGGTTAATGATATAACGAAGCTTCTTGTATCGTCGTTTGACCTTGACTTCATTTTGGAGTCTCTTAAGAACCATACGAAAGAGCTTATAGGCTGTGAGCGTGTAATCATCTGGCTTGTAGATGAGAAGGTTAAGGAGTTGTACCCTTACAAGTATTGGGGTTATGAGAAGGAGGAGACTGCTCATCACCGGTTTAAGTCAGGGGAGGGGACGGTTGGCTGGGTTTTTAAGAATAAGAAGCCGATAATAGAAACTGACTTGAAGAAATCGAAGTATTTTGTTAAGAAGGGTAATGTAGTTGACCACATCAAATCAATTATTCAAATCCCGCTCATTTTTGAGAATGAGGTTTTGGGAGTTTTTGATATTGCGAATAAGACGGACGGGACTTTTTTTACTGATGAGGATATTGAGATACTGAATATTCTTGGGAGTTTTGTAGCGATTGCGATTCATCATTCAATGGCTTTCACTAAGGCATCTTTGCGTATTCAGCTGTTCAAGACGTTAAATGAGATTTCAAAAGCAATGACCAACCTGAATAATCTTCCTGATATTTTCCAGTTAGTTAGTGAAAAGATTGCGGAGATTATGGATGTTGATCTTTGTGTAATCTTATTACTTGAAGGTAATCTTCTTGTTTTACGTGGGTGTGTAGGGCTTCCGAAGAAACTTATCGGGCATGTAAAATATCCATTTGATAAAGGTTTAATAGGCTGGGCTGCGAAGAATAAGACACTTGTAATTTCAGAAGATGCCCAGAATGACCCGAGATTTTTAAAATCTCTTACAAAGGATGTGAAGGATATCCATAAATCAGCCATGGTGAACCCGATATTCTATGAGAATAAATTATTAGGGGTAATATCTGTTGAGACGAAATTTTACAAACATTTTTCTGAGGAGGAGATCCAGGCGTTCCAGATATTATCCAATGAGATTGCGACCGGGATCCACCGGTTAAATCTCCAGGGTGAGATGAAGGGGATCTATAATAATGTCATCAGGATATTTGCGCGAATTATTGAGGCGAAGGAACCCGAAACGAGCGGGCATTGTTATCGTGTTTCAAGGACATGCGAATTGATTGCGCGTGAACTTAGTTTTTCAGAGAAGGAGATAGAAGAGTTGATCATTGCGGCGTATCTTCATGATATAGGAAAGCTGGGTATTCCCGAGTTCATTCTTCATAAAAAGAGTTCATTGTCCGAAGGTGAGTATAAGGTAATGCGGACTCATACTGAGTTGGGGGCGAGTTTTCTTGAACCGTTCAATATTCCTGATTCGATCAAGAAGACGGTTCTTTATCATCATGAGCGTTTTGACGGGAAGGGTTATCCTGAATGTTTAAAAGGAGAAGAGATTCCCTTGATGTCGAGAATTCTGACGATTGCGGATGCTTTTGATGCGATGGTTATTTCGAGAAGTTATTCATCTGCGAAATCCTTGAAGCTTGCGCTTGATGAAATAAAATCTAATTCAGGGAACCAATTTGATCCTGCTCTTGTGAATATTTTCCTGAAAAAACTTCCGGAGATTAAATTGATCATAGAACAGAATCCTATTCCTTTTTCAGGAGGCATTTAGTTATTTGAAGCAATATTTCAAGCCGTTAATCGGAGTGTTCTTCATCTTCTTTCTATTTGGACTGGTTGATACATACCGAAGTGTTCTCCTTCCCGAAATAAAAACTGACTTTAGTTTAGATTACAAAGGTGCTGCCTTAATGTTTTTTCTTTCAGGTTTGGGATATATTACCGGGAATTTAATCGGGGGAGAATTAGCTGAGAGGTATCATAAAAAGGTTTCGGTTATTTCCGGGTCCTTCTTAATTCTTTTACCGATAATTCTCATAATTGCTGTTAAGAGTTATACAGAATTTCTCGTTTTAATGTTCTTTATCGGGACCGGCCAGGGTATTTTGAACACTGCTTCCAATCTGATCATTACAGGTTTTTCCCTGAAGAGAAAGGGGATGGCGCTGAGCCTTCTCCATTCATTCTATGGTTTTGGCGCTCTGGTCACACCTTTGTTTCTCTCCCTGATGCTTGCTTCGGGGATGTTATGGAGAAGAACATTTATTCTGCTTTGGTTTGTTTACGGGATATTAATATTTTATTTTTTTATAATACGGATACCGAAGGAAGAACCTATGGAATCCGCACCTGCTGAGATTCACGACAAGAAAAAAATTTTCAAGAAGGAACTGAGCTTGTACTATTTAACCGTATTTTTCTATATGGGCAGTGAGGTCGGGTTATCTGCCTGGTTAATAACATTCCTTCAGAAGAATCATAACTTTTCGATTGAATTAAGTTCCCTCTACCTCACAATATTTTTTATCTGCCTTACGGCGGGAAGATTTTTAGGCAGTTTTTTTTTAGATAAATTTCATTATCTGAAATCATCAATATTATTACTTGGTATTGTCCTGGTTTTATTGGTGATAGGTTTGAGCTCCGGAATAAAAGGTGTTTTTCTTTTATCACTAACCGGTTTATTTTACGGGACTGTTTTCCCGAATATAACTGTATCTCTGCGTAATTATTTCCCCGATTCCAACCGGTCCATGGGAGTATTTCTGGCGTC
>JAQVHJ010000296.1 GCA_028696285.1 bacterium | reverse complement strand
GTGCGGAAATGGGTGCAATAATTGATTTAGGAAATATTCATTTAAATCTGAATCAATTAGATAAGGCGATGTCTAAGTATAAAGTCGGACTTGAAATTGCGAATCAGATAGGAGATCTTAGCTCAATGGCCTTAGTTTCGGGAAACATAGGAGCAGTTTACTTCATTAAGAATGAGATAGATAAAGCGTTGGAATACTCGCTTTTAAATCTCAAGATAGCGAAGGAACTTGGTAATAAGCGGCAGATTGCAAAGATGACCGGGAATCTTGGGAGTATTTATGCATCCAGGGGAAACTTTCAAAAGGCAAAAGAATATTATTTTGAAAGGATAAGATATGCTAAGGAGCAGGAAGATTCTGAAGGAGAAGGAATCACCTTAGGTAATTTGGCTGAGGTATTCAATCTTGAAGAGAGTCATGAATTATCGGAAAAATACTTCATGCAATCAATAGAAATACTCAGAAATATCAATTCAAATTACCACCTGATTATGAGTCTGTTCCGGTTTGGAGAGCTTCTCTTTGAGCTGGGGAGAATTGAGGAAATAAAAAAATTACTTTCAGAAGCAGATGCAATCTTAGCAGTAAGTAAAACCAATAAAGATGATTTCACATGGATTGTGTTGAGGTTGAATGTTAAATACTACGATTCACCTGAAAAATTAGAATCTGAATTGTTAAAGCTCCTAAACCAATACAATTCACCTGTTGATCATTTTCTAATTTATTATCATATTATTTTATATGCGAACAAACCCGGATACTTTTCCAAGTTAAAAGATGCTTACATCAAGATTCCCGACAAATCAAAGAGTATAAACGAAATTAAAAAATTAAAAAAAGTTGAGGAGTATTTGAATCCCGGGGGAGAAGTTACCCATGAATAGACCTGATGATGTGTTCTTAAAGATTTTAGATGTTTGCCTTCAATTGGATTTCTTTGCATATCAGATATATTTAGGTTTTTCAAAAGAGGATAAGATGTTTGACCTGAAGAAATTCTGGAAGGAAATGTCAGACGAAGAGCATGAGCATTTACTTTACTGGAAAGCACTCAAGAAACATGCAGAGGACGGTGCGATTCCTGTCCTTTTTGATAATCCGGAACAGGTTTTAAGTGAATTGCAGGAAGTTCAGGAGCATTTGAATACTTATATGATCCGGATTGAATTATCAGAAGATCCTATCCGGGACAGTTTTTTACTTGCATTCAGAATAGAATTTTTATTAATTAATCCCGAGCTGTTATACCTATTCCGAATTCTTCCCGTGACAGGCCTTGATACACGCGCTCCGTATGAACAGTACGAAAATCACCTGAAGAAATTCATTGATACCCTTTATAGTTTAGTTGGCATCTCACCTGAACTTGAATTATTAGGAACTACCATAATGAAACTTTGGAATGAGAATAAGAAGCTCATGTCCGCCAGTTATGAAGATATCCTCACTGGTGTTTTGAATAGGCGCGGACTGTGCAATATAATCAATCCGATGATAAACTTAGCATCGAGAAATGTTTATCCTGTTGCAGTACTCATGCTGGATTTGGATCATTTCAAAAATCTCAACGATACACATGGGCATTTAGCCGGGGATAAAACATTGAAAAGCATCGGTTCAATAATTAAAAAGACAATCAGAAAATCAGATATAGTAGGGAGATGGGGAGGAGAAGAGTTTCTGATTTTTCTTTCCAACGTAAATGATAGAACCGCAACGAAGGTTGCAGAACTAATTAGGAAGAATATTGAGAAGGAAACAGCGAAGTATATTCCGATTACCGTCAGTATCGGTATTTATACAGATTTAGTTTCTGAAGATATGGAAAACCCCCTGAATTTATTTATAAAAAATGCAGACTCAGCTTTATATGAATCAAAGAATAACGGAAGGAACAGAGTGACCTCATTTAAAAGAGAAGAAGCTTGAAAAATCTTGCAGAATTTACCTATAAAGAGGTTCGGAAATATCTTTCACAGAATAAATCCCTGATAATACCTATCGGAACATGTGAACAGCACGGTATGCATCTACCGCTTGAAACCGATACAATCATTGCAGAGTTTTACACGAAGAAAATATCTTCGAAATTTAAAATATTAGCTGCACCCACAGTTAATTACGGAGTAAATCTTCCATGTGATATGCAATTCCCGGGAACAACTTCATTAGCCCCTGAAACACTAAAAAGAGTTGCAGAAGAGATCATTAACTGGTGGTATTTACAGGGCTTCAAGAATTTATTCTTTTTTACCGCTCACGGCGATCCGCATCATTTAAAAATGTTAAAAAGAGTGGCACAAACAAGAAAAGGAGCTCAGGTGATTGATATTTGGGATGTGGATCTTTCAGGAATTTTAGAGAAGCAGACTGCCCCGCAACATGCATGTGAAGCTGAAACTTCTCTAATGCTATATTTATATCCTGATAAAGTTCGGCGTGCTGAAATTCAGGACTTTAGTATTCCTTTTAAAGAACTAAAGCCGTACCTTTATCATAAAAAGACCAACGCAATTCCTTCTTGTCCCGGAAATATCGGCTTCTCTACAGCATCCTCAAGAAGGAAGGGGTATTTAATACATAGAAGAATAATTGAAAAATTATTCCTTTATTTTTCTGAAAGTGTTTGACTAAATCAGATTTTTGTTATATAATATAAGAAAGAAAACAGGAAAAAAAGATTTTGAATATCCTTGAAATTTTTTTAATTATAAATTCAGTTCTGCTATTAATTATTGTTACTATTCAGATATTGAATTTACTCACTCTGAAAAAATCCATCAAATCATTAGTATCCGATGAGACAGAGAGTCTTGAAAAGCTTCTTGAGCGAAGTGAGAAGATGTTCAGGGAAGAGCTTTCAATGAACAGGACAGAGTTATCCAGAGCTTTTAAGGAATCCCGTGAAGAAAGCAATACCGGATTTAAGAATTTAACAGAATCTTTATTAGGTCAGATATCTCATCTGTCAGGTATGCAGAAAGATCAATTTGATACATTTTCAAAACAGCTTACAGAACTGACCAGGATGAATGAAGAGAAGTTTGAGGTTTTGCGCCAGACAGTAGAAAAGCATTTAAAAGAGATTCAGGAGAAGAATGCAAAGGAACTTGACCGGATGCGAGAGGTGGTTGATGAAAAGCTTCAGACGACACTGGAAAAGAGGTTAGGTGAGTCTTTCAACCTTGTCAGTGAACGTTTGGAACAAGTACAAAAAGGCCTTGGTGAAATGCAGACCCTTGCATCGGATGTGGGTGACCTGAAAAAGGTAATGACCAATGTTAAGACGAAGGGTGTTCTGGGTGAGTACCAGCTTGCAAGTATTTTAGAGCAGCTCCTTACACCTTCACAATATGCGAAGAATGTCTGTACTAAAGAAGGGAGCGTGGATTTTGTTGAGTTCGCGTTAAAGCTCCCGGGAAAAAGCGGAACGGAGAAGGTTGTTTGGCTTCCCATTGATGCAAAGACCCCCACAGAAGATTATTATGCCCTGGTCAATGCCTATGAATCAGGAGATACAGTAAAAATTGATGCAATGAAGAAAACCCTGTCATCAAAGATAAAAAAATTTGCCAAGGATATCAGGGATAAATATCTCGACCCCCCCAATACTACAGAGTTCGCAATAATGTTTCTCCCGTTCGAAGGGTTATATGCGGAAGTACTTCGTGACCCTGTCTTGTTTGATCTGATTCAGCGTGAATACAAAGTGATACTGACAGGTCCGACTACCTTGTCTGCAATTTTAACAAGTCTTCAGATGGGGTTTAAAACACTCGCTCTTGAGAAGAGATCAAGCGAAGTCTGGGAAATTCTCCGCGCTGTTAAAAGTGAATTTGACAAGTTTGGCGATGTCCTAAAAAAGGCGCAGGACAAGATCAATAATGCCAGTAAAGACATTGATACACTTGTCGGCAAGAGAACAAAGAAGATACAGCTCC
>JAQVHJ010000295.1 GCA_028696285.1 bacterium | reverse complement strand
CGTCTGAACATCATCCCAATCTTCGAACGTGAATGAAATTGAAGTCTCTCCATATTTATAGATCCATCCGCCATTCTTTACAAAAGGATACTGGATAATATAAGTCCAGCCGTTCGAAGTATAGATCTGTACACCATCCTGGACATCTGAGTAGAATGAACTGGAATAGTCTGTGCCTTCCCTCTTCTCAATCCGGTACGCAAACCGGTCAATATGAAAAACAAGCTCTTTTACTTTCAAACTGTAATCATCATTGAGCTTGGAAGAGTACCTCCAGTAATTTCCTATAGAAAGCGGAAAGTAATCACCTTCCCCCTTTAATATCTCCAAGGTAGGCTTCAATGGATTCTCACAGGAAAATAAAAATACAAGTGAACATAGAAATAATAAAACTAATATTTTCTTCATAATTACTCCCCTTATTATTCCGGAAGATTTCCGAATGAATATGAAATCCCTACACCAATATTTAAAAACGGTGTGTCGGGAATATATGTATAGTTAATATTTAAATTTAGAAAAAGATTCTTTGCTGCCTGCTTCCGGAAACCTACATCAAACTTCAACCCCCCTAAAATAGCTTCGTCCTTCCCATCCCCAAATTCAATCTCCTGGAAGTTTATTCCTAAACCCCCGTTAACATACATTGAAAAGTCCTGAAATTCAACAAGGTTATACGATGCATATCCGTAAACACTGAACAGCTGAAAGTAAACATCCCTGAACTCCTCCCCGTTCATCGTAGTAAAATCGACCTTCCCGCCAAGATAAAGATTCATCACCTTTGCAGGATATTGAATAGACAATGAAAAATACGGGGCAGTAGTAAACGCATCCTTCCAGAACCCTACCGGGTTAATAGTCCCTATATTCAGGTTGATCAAGGCAAATGTCGGAGGCATTTCATAAGCCTGGACAGTTGACATTGAAATCATTCCAAGAAATAAAAAAAGAAATACAAGTCTTTTCATTTATTTTTCCTCATTTAAAAATTATCCATTTTACAGATACGCCTTTCATGACGTCCTCCCGAAAATTCAGTATTAAGCCAAATCTCAAGATTTTTCAGGACTTCTTCATGATCCATTGTTCTCGCACCCACTGCAAAAATATTTGCATTATTATGCTCTCTACTTAATCTTGCAGCATCACTGTTATAGACTATGGCAGCGCGGATACCTTTAAACCTGTTCGCGGCTATCGATATGCCAATTCCTGTCCCGCAAACTAATACTCCAAGTTCAACAGTCCTGTCTAAGATCAGGGAAACGGCCTTCGCTGCAAAATCAGGATAATCAACCGACTCCTCTGAATATGTCCCGATATCTGTTACTTCAATCCCTCTCTCAGAAAGGAACTTGCCGATCTTTTCCTTGAGGATATATCCTCCATGATCACTGCCGATTACTATCTTCATTATGTCTCCAGATTATATTTTTTTATCAGACGCTTGAATATTTTAATCGTATATTCTTCTATCTTCTTGAAAATCTTTTCATATTCAGTGTATTCCAAAGCAATCGGGTCGTCTATATCACCCTCTGTATCTACTGCAAGCTCACTTACGGTTATTATCTTATGACTCAACTGGGGAAATGTAAATTTCAGATAATCACGCTGCTTAACTTCCATCGTCAGGATTAAATCATTTTCATTGAGAGTAAGTTCTGAGATTGATTTGGAATAATGCTTTTTATCTTCATAACCGTTCTTCTTCAATGCCATTTTTGCATACGGATATGCAGGTATCCCGTCTATTGCCTGGATTCCTGCAGAACTAACGGTCAAATCAATCTTCTTTTCTTTGGCCAGCTTCTCTAATATCACCTGTGCCATGTAACTTCTGCAGGTATTCCCTGTACAAATAAATAAAACCTTCATCTCATTGTTAAACCGCATTCTTTAAAAAAATCCTCAAGCTTTTTTAAGTCTTTTTTCCCCTTCCTCATAATCTCAATTGAATCTTTATGATATTTGATTACGGTGGAAGGGTTCCCGGGAACTTCGGGAATTCTTACTATCAAACCGACTTTCCCGCGAAAAACCTCTTCAATCTTTGCAGGGTCATCTTCTCCCGGATTCCCTGAAATATTGGCGCTGGTAACTCCTAAAACACCCCCTGCTCCGGAAATTACTTCCAATGCAGGAAGGTAACCGGGTTGCCTGATTCCGATACTACCGTTCAAGGTGATCCCCGGAACTTCAGTCTCTGAATCAAGGATTAATGTAAAAGGACCAGGCCAGAACTTATCAGTAAAGGAATCTATCCAGTCAGGAAGTATTATCCGGAAATATTCGCTTACCTTGGACAACTCAGAGAATAACACCGGAATCGGTTTATTATCACGATCCTTTACTTCAATGATCTTTGAGATTACTTCAGGGTCAGGTAAACCGAATATTCCATAAACTGTGTCTGTAGGGAAAATCACAAGTTCCCTTTGTAAAAGAACTGAAACAGCTTCTTTAACAATCATTCCGCTGTTCCCGTTATTTAAATTCAAGATTCTTGCACGGGAATTCATATATCAATGATCTCTGAAATATTATCCTGGGCAGTAAGTAAAATCTTTACATGCTTATTCGGAAATGATTTTAGATGTTTGAGGATATGTTCCTCTGAATTATTCTCCTGGCTTATGTGAGCTAATAGAACATTCTGAAGAACATTAAATTCTGAAATTTTCTTAATCAGTTCAAAACTTCGTTTATTGGATAAATGCCCCCGCTGGCCGCGTATCCTCTTTTTTATGTTCCAGGGATATGTCGATCGCATCAATAACTCATCTTCATAATTGGATTCGAGAACTAAGGCTGTACATGATTTAAAATTCTGAATTAATAACTGTGAAAAATCACCCAGGTCCGTTGCAATGCCGATTGATTTATCTCCGTTCTTAACTACAAAGGCAGAGGTGGAATAAGCATCATGCGAAACATAGAATGGCTTGATTGTAAGCGACTTTATCTTGAACGATTTCCCGTGCTCAAAATTAACTATATTTAAGTCAGACCAGTCATGCCGGATACTGCGAAAAGTTTGATAGGTTACATAAACGGGTATGTTATATTTCTTACAGAATACTTTTACCCCGTCAGTATGATCACCATGTTCATGAGAAATGATAACAGCATCTATGGTCCCGGGATTTACATTGATACTTTCCAGTCTCGTGGATATGGTTTTTGCATTGATCCCCGCATCTATTAAAATATTCGTATCATTACCGGTAATGTAGGTCGAGTTACCTTTACTTCCGCTGGCGAGTACACATAAATTCACGGGAACCTCCAAATTATATCTCTTGTTCGAGAATCTTTACTATATTCTTCACTTTGAAATTATCAGGTTCTTTCTCAAGAACATAATTATAATCTTCCAAGGCTTCCCTGAATATCTTAAGTTGAATCCGTAAGTATCCAAGTTTCTTGAATGTCTCAACATTTAACGGGAACTCTTCAAGGTTCTTGTTGAATTCATCGATTGCTTCCCTGAATAAACCAAGCTCAAGATATACATTCCCTAATTGAAAATGAGCAGCTGCAATTAACGGGTCAAGCTCTTTCGCATGCTCATACGCTTCTATCGCTTCCTGGAACTTCTCCTGGTCCTTCTGATACGCATCACCAAGATTCTTGTGCGCATCTGCAAAATCAGGTTTGAGCTCTATAACCTTCTTGAATACTTTCTCCGATTTCGTTTCATCATTCGTGTATAAGAAGAAAAGGCCTAATCTGTTCAAGGAATAAATATTATCCGGGGAAAGCTCAAGCGCTTTTTGAAGGATCTTTAAGGCTTCCTTGTACCTGTTCTGCTTTATTAATAGATCATAATATTCCTGGTAACTGGAGAGATCATTCGGATCCAATTCAATCGCTTTTTTAAATTGGTTCTCGCCAAGATCAAAATTTCCGTTCCGGCTTAAAAATTTCCCGTAATTATAAT
>JAQVHJ010000294.1 GCA_028696285.1 bacterium | reverse complement strand
AGGAGCTTTTGATTTTCTTGAGAAACCGATAGAAAAGAACAAGCTCATAATACTTATCAAGAATTTAACTGATATCATTGAATTAAAAGATGAGAACCGCAGTTTAAAGACCGCGATTCAAGAAGAGATAAAGATAATAGGAGAATCTCCCGGAATAAAGGAGATACATGAAACGATAAAGAAGATTGCTCCGAGTGACTCATCTATTTTTATTCAGGGTGAAAATGGATCAGGAAAGGACCTCATTGCCCGTGCAATTCACTTCAATTCAAACCGGAAGAAGAAGAATTTTATTGAAGTTAACTGCGCAGCAATCCCGGATGAGTTGATAGAATCTGAATTATTCGGGTATGAAGAGGGAGCATTTACAAATGCAAATGCAAGGAAGAAAGGGAAACTTGAGCTGGCAGACGGAGGTACTTTGTTCCTCGATGAAATAGGGGATATGTCTCTATTAACCCAGGCAAAGGTTCTCAGAGTCTTACAGTTTGGTGAGTTTGAAAGGTTGGGAGGGATAGAGAAGATATCTGTTAATATCCGCGTAATAGCAGCTACAAATAAAGATATCAGGAAGGAGATCGCGGAAAAGAAGTTCAGGGAAGATCTTTATTTTCGGCTGAATGTAATTCCGATATTTGTTCCTCCTCTCCGGGAAAGAAGCGGAGATATTCCTGTATTAACAAATTTTTTTGCAGATGAATTTTTTAATAAGAATGCGGTTAAGAAAAAGGAATTTTCAAAAGATGTTTTAGATAAGATGGTCAGATATTCCTGGCCGGGGAATGTAAGGGAGCTCAGGAACATTATCGAAAGACTGATAATTATGTCCGATTCCAAAGTCATTGACATGAAGGATTTTGAGAAATACAGTATGCTCTACCAAGTCGCGGTAATAGAAGATAAAGATGATTATTCTAATCTTCCACTCAAGGATTACATAATGCATTGTGAGAAGAGATATATTCAGGATAAATTGGAAAAGGCAAACTGGAATATTACGAAAGCTGCGAAGTTTTTAGGAATTCAGCGCCCTAATTTATATAAGAAGCTTGAACAGCTTAATATAAAGATAAAGAAATGAATTTAGAAGAAAAAATCTATACATACATGGAGCCGTTTCTTTTGGTGAATTTTCTTGTTCAAACAAAGATCAATTTCAAGAAGGTGATTGATCTTGGTACAGGATACGGGACTATCCCATTTCTCATTTCGGAGAAGTTCAGGGATAAAGAGATAGCAGGTATTGATATACAGAAAGAATTTATAGAATCGGGGAATCGTTACCAGGCCTGGAAACCCGGTAAAAATCTTACGCTGCTCAACGGAGATTTGCGGGAGATAAATAAGTATTTCAATAAATCGTCTTTTGATTTAGTTACTTTTAACCCCCCGTATTTCCGGAAGAATGAGGGAAGACTTCCATTAAACAAGGATAAGGAAGCTATCAGATTTGAAATAAACGGTACACTTCATGATTTTTTTAAAGCTGCTCTGTACTTATTACAAGACACAGGCTGGATAATATTTGTATACCCTTTGAATAAAAAAGTAAATGCAGAGAACATTATTACGGAGTTTGGCTTGAAAATAAATGCACGTCAGTATTTTTCTCATTCTCCTGAATCAAAAGATTCTCTTGCGATTTACTTAGTCAGCAGGGTGAATTGTAATATTGAGGAATTGAAGAGAATAACCAGAGAATCAGAAGAATATAAAAACTTTTATAATAATTTTTTCAATAATGAAATATATATGGAGACATAGATGAAGACAATAATCCCTGTTGCCGGAATCGGAACCCGGCTTAGACCCCATACTCATACAGTGCCGAAGGTTTTAATCCCTGTTGCAGGGAAGCCGATACTGGGACACATCCTTGATAAGCTGAAGCAGGCAGGTAATACAGATATCATTTTGATTACAGGATACAAAGCGAGCAAGGTAGAAGAATACATAAGGAAATCATACAATGATTTGAATGTTGAATTCATAATGCAGCCGGAACGTGAAGGGTTGGGGCATGCAATTTATCTTGCAAAGGATAAGGTCGGGGCAAACGAAGAAATCCTGATAATTCTCGGAGATACCATTTTAGACGTAGAGTTTGATTTTTTAAATAAGGGAATCACGTCAATAGGAGTCCACGAAGTTGAAGACCCGAAGAGGTTCGGTGTGGTAAAGGTTACTGACGGTTTAATAACGGATTTTATTGAGAAGCCCGATACTCCTGTTTCGAATTTAGCGATTGTTGGAATTTACTTTATAAAGGACAGCGCGGAGCTTTTTCTTCAGTTAGACAATCTTGTTAAAAATAACATACGGACAAAAGGTGAGTTTCAATTAACGGATGCGTTGTCCGGAATGCTTAAATCCGGGATCAAGATGAATACATTCTCAGTTCCCTGTTGGTATGACTGCGGGAAGCCCGAAACACTTTTAGAGACTAACCGTATTCTCCTGGAGAAGAAACATAATAATCCAAAACTTGATAGTGTAATAATTATTAATCCATGTTTCATTCCTGAATCCGCCAAGATAAAGAATTCAATTATCGGTCCTTATGTTTCTGTCGGAGAGAATGTAATAATAGAAAATTCCATAATTCAGAATTCGATTTTAAATAATCATTCAGAAGTAACAGATATACTGTTAAATAACTCATTAATCGGAGAAAATGCATATGCAGAAGGATTTCATTACAATCTAAATGTAGGTGATTCTTCTGAGCTCCGTTTTTAAAGGAGTATAATTATGAGAGTCTATGATATCATTTTCAAAAAGAGAGAAGGACTTCCGCTAACAAAGGACGAGATCAGATTTATAATTGAAGGTTATACCAACGGAAGTATTCCCGACTATCAGGTCTCTGCATTTCTTATGGCATGTTTTCTGAAGGAATTATCACATGAAGAGACGAAGGAATTAACGAAGGCGATGCTGGAATCAGGGGACAGTTATGACTTGAGTGAAATTCCCGGGATTAAAGTTGATAAGCATTCGACAGGCGGGGTTGGAGATAAAGTCAGTATTCCATTAGCACCTTTAGTTGCATCTTTTGGAATTCCGGTTCCCATGATGTCCGGGAGAGGTTTGGGACATACCGGGGGAACCTTAGATAAACTGGAAGCGATTCCGGGATTCTCTACAAACCTTACTTATGAAAAATTCATTGATACATTAAAAAGCATAAAGATGGTAATGATCGGTCAATCTGACATGATAGCTCCTGCAGACAAGAAACTCTACGCTCTCAGGGATGTCACTGCAACAGTGGATAACATCTCTCTGATTACTGCAAGTATAATGAGTAAAAAGATAGCGGAAGGCGCGGATGCTTATGTGTTTGATGTAAAAGTAGGGAAAGGCGCTTTTATGCGGTCTATTAAGATGGCGAAGCAGCTTTCAAGCTCACTAATTAATATTGCAGAATTATTTAATAAGAAAGCCCGTGCAATCATTTCCAACATGGACCAGCCGCTTGGAAATAAAATAGGCAATGCGCTTGAAATAGAAGAGTCAATAGATTTATTAAAAGGGAATGGGCCCAAAGATCTTCTTGAAATTGTGGAGGAACTTGGCGGATTAATGCTCTTCCTTGGCGGAAAGACAGATTCCCCCACATCAGGAAAGGAGATGATCCTTGGAGCAATAGACTCGGGGTCAGGTCTTGAGAAATTTGCGCAAATGGTAAAAGTCCAGGGAGGCAACCCGTCAGTTGTTAATAATCCGGAAGAAGTTCTTCCTCAAGCGCAATATACTTATCAGTTAAGGTCTCCTGAATCGGGATGGATAAAAGAGATGGATGCAAAAGAAATAGGCATTTCCGCATTGATTCTTGGTGCAGGGAGAGAAAATAAAGAATCTGTGATTGATCCTGCTGTCGGTATTGTTCTTAAAAAGAAGGTTGGGGATAAAGTTGAAAGGAATGAAGTAATAGCTGAGATTAAATATAA
>JAQVHJ010000293.1 GCA_028696285.1 bacterium | reverse complement strand
TCTCAAAAAAATCAATCTCTACCAATTCCGAATTTGGAGCCTTTTCTTTCAATAACTTTATCCTCTCAGATAAAGCTAAAATCTTCTCAAAATGATTTCTTGGCACTCTCAGTTTTGGCTTCTTCTCTTTTTTATCTGTCATTCTTCCTCCTCTTGGTTATCCAAAGAGCAGAATGATTATTTCTTTTCTTTTTCTAACTCTTTATTTATCTCACGTAAACCGGTCAATAATGAAACCGTTACCGTTTCTCTTTGCTTCAGGTACCGCCAATTCTCTTCTGACAACATCTTCAAAATAACTCCGGAATTTCCGGAAAACAAATACCTGATAAAATACCGGTAATACGGACAATTGGAAAGCGGGTTATCGGTTAATAAACACTTAGCGCAAGTTACCGAACGGCTCTTTAGATGAAAAATAAAGATTAGAAAAAATCTCAAGACAACAAGAAGTATAAGTAATCCTGATAAAATAATATTGATATAAAGAATACTATCCATCTTGCTTTCCTGAACTACGGCTTCTAATCCCCTCGGCTTCTCTCTGAAAATTCATTTCAATGATGGATTCCAGCTTGTGTTTTGCCTGAAGAAAAATAGAAGATAAAAGAATATTGGAAATTATAACCCCGGCCTTCCGTGATAAATAAATCACCTCTATACACTGACCTAATATCCTTATCTCAATTATATGCCGGATAGATTCATCTATCCCTTTCCAAAATTCCGTGTCCGGAACCTCAAGATAAAAATCCTGCTCATACCTTAACTTCCGGATACAGCGGAAAAGAATCTCCAGAATCAAAAAGTCATTTAAATTTCCCTTCAGATCCACAAGACCAATATCTCCCGGTAACTGCACCAATCTGAACCGATAACTGAATCTGTCAAAGAACTCTTTAGTCGGGGTGTTCTCCTTCTTCTCTGCCATATCAACCTCCTGTCTTCACAACCCCACGACAGGTGCTTTCCCTTTATATAAATTACAATTATAACATATATCTATATAAATGTCAAGAAAAAATACCCCGGGACGGTCCTTTACTTTAAAATAAATAACCGGAAGAAAATAAATTTCCCAATGATTAATAACTTACTTGATTTTTTTTTGATTTTTAAATGAAAGGACCGTCCCGGAAGAATGGTCGGGGCGACTGGATTTGAACCAGCGACCACTGGCCCCCCATGCCAGTGCGCTACTGGGCTGCGCTACGCCCCGATTATTTTATTGAATGGCTACTTCAATATCTTTTATTAGGGTTTCAACTGAGCGAATTATCTGATTAAGTTGTAATTCCCAATTCTGAGAAACGCTTTGAGAAACAGGGTGATTCTCTGTGACAGGAATCTCATCCTTCTTTACAGATTTTTTACCGGAGGTGATGTTTTTTATTTCCTGTTTTGCGCCTTCTATCGAGAATTTTCTGTTATAAAGAAGTTCTCGAACAAGACCTAAAACTAATACATCATTCCTTCGGTATTGTCTGTGTCCGAATTGATTTCGCTTAGGCTGAATAATCTGAAATTCTTTCTCCCAATATCTGAGGACAGAAGCATTCAATTCAAGGATCTTGCTGACTTCTTTAATGGAGAAGAATAACTTTTCGGGGATATTCAATGTCTTTTCAATATCGTCTAAATTCATTTTTTCATCCTTTAGAAACGGGCGGGTTTTCACCCGCCCGTATACTAAGAGTCTCTAATTATTTTACTGCAGCTTTTAATTTTGCGCCTGCGTTAAATTTCGGAACTCTCTTCGGAGGAACCTTAATTACTTTGGTAGCTCCTGGCGGTTTGCAAGTTCTGCCTTTTCTTTTAACTGATGAGAATGTACCGAATCCGACCAAAGTTACCTTTGTACCTTTCTTGAGTGCTTTTGTGATAGAATCGGTAAAAGTGTTAACTGCGATCTCTGATTCTTTTTTGGTAATTCCTGCTGCCTTCGAAATAGCATCGATAAGTTCTGCTTTAGTCATCTAACTCACCTCCTTTTGTGACAAAAATTTATTCCACTTCGAACTTTAATTTTCTGGTCATTAATTCTTCAATTGCAGTTCTTGGCGGTTTATTATTAAAAAGAACTTCATAAACCTTTTCAGTTATCGGCATCTCTAAATTCAATGATTCAGCAAGGCCCATGACAACTTCTGTTGTTTTAACTCCCTCTGAAATCTGTATCATTGACTTGAGAATTTCTTCAAGCTTCTTCCCTTTTCCGATATTCTCTCCGACAAATCTGTTCCGGGAATGTTTGCTGTAACAGGTAACTATTAAATCTCCTATCCCCGAGAGTCCGGAAAAAGTTTCAGGGTCTGCGCCGAGAGCATTGCCCAAGCGTTGGATCTCCTTGATCCCGCGTGTTACCAATGCTGCTTTCGTATTATCACCTAAACCCAGGCCGTCAAGTATTCCCGCGGCAATTGCAATAACATTCTTCACTGCAGCCCCTAATTCAACTCCTAGCATATCATAAGATGCATAGACACGAAAATAAGGAGTTGAAAATATCCGCTGTATCCGTTCGATATTATCTTTATCCGTTCCCGCACAAACAATTGCAGTAGGAACATTTCTGCTTACTTCTTCTGCATGAGACGGTCCCGATAAAACTGCAATTTTTTGTTTTGCATCAGAACCGAATTCATCAAGGATGATCTCGCTCATCCTTTTGTTTGTGCCGCGCTCAAGACCTTTTACTGCTGTGATTAATATCGGCTTTGCAGCTCTGTCAAAAGAACTTTGTACCTTCCTCACGCAATCACGCATCGTATGGGAAGGAACTACAAATAAAATCATTTCTGAATTTTTAATAGCAATGCTTATATCTTCTTCGGGAAAAATATTCTCATTTAATTTTACTCCCGGCAGATAAATCTTGTTCTCTCTGAACATATTAATATTTTTTAAATTATCTGTATTAATATCCCAGAGCATAATTTCCGACTGCTTATTATTATCAGAAAGAACCTTTGCAAGCGTTGTCCCCCAACTGCCTGCGCCAATCACGGTTAATTTAACCTTCATAATGATAACAAATTTTTAAAGAAAAATCAAGTGTTTTTTTTAAATAAATATTTTTTCTCAAACTCTCTCCTCTCCCGATTTTCTGAATGAAAAACGTTTTTCATTACCCTTGACCAGACGTTTAATATTGGAATGATGCGTTATAATGATCAAAGCCGCAAGTATAATGGTAACACCTCTCAAGTCCCAATATTCCGTAAAATAAAAAGTAGTTAAAGGAACAGATACTGCTGCGGTCATTGACCCGAGAGAGATATATTTAAAAATAGAAACGACAATTATAAAGATTGAAAGAGCAATCAAAAAAGGTATTGGCAGAAGGAAAGAAAAAACTCCTGCAGATGTCGCGACACCTTTCCCTCCCTTGAAACTGAGAAAAATTGTCCAAACATGACCGCATATAGCAGCAATGCCCGAAAAGATTTTAATGAAGTTCGGTTCCTGTGCAAATGGAATTAAATCAGAAAATAACTAGATTACCAATGCAACCGGCAATAATCCTTTTACAAAATCAAGAGCAAGAACTAATAGTCCAAGCTTCCATCCTAAGACTCTCATTGCATTTGTAGCTCCGACATTCCCGCTTCCGATTTTTCTGAGGTCTTGTTTTTTCACAGCTTTTACTATTATGAAAGCAAAGGGTATTGACCCGATTAGATACGAGCACAATCCGATAATTATAATTTTAATCCACATAACTATCTGCGTGGTCTGAAAATTAATTTTATTGGAACACCGAATAGCCCCGTTTCTTTAAGCAATTTTTTTACGAGAAAACGTTTATAGTTTGATTTGCAGAGATCCGGATTGTTAACAAATAGCTGGAAGGTCGGTGGTTTTCTCCCGCTCTGTGTCCCATAATAAATTTTAAAGATAAGATTCCCGTCACGCGGGCCGGGTGTTTCTTCCTGCACTTCTTCAATTATTTTGTTGAGCTT
>JAQVHJ010000292.1 GCA_028696285.1 bacterium | reverse complement strand
TGATCCTTGATGAACATCGCCGATTAAATATAATCTGCCGGACTCTATTAGCTTTTGTTCACTAACAATAAGATTGCTGGAATAAAAATCTTTCTGCGGTTCACGGCCAATAGCTGCGACTACTGCATTACAGTGCAGTTTCCGCTCCGATTCATCAATTGAACCGGTAATAATAAATTCTGTCCCCGACCACTTAATTCTATTTATATCAAAATTAGGCTGATATTTAATCCGGTTATTATTTAATACTTTGGCTTGAAGCATTTTATTTGCCTTTATCCGGCGGCTTCGATTAAGGATAATAACAGAATTTGATTTTGATAAACTCAAGCTGTAATCAAATGCAATATCACCGGAACCAATAATAATTATCTTTTCATTCATACGGTTTCTTATAGGAACTATTTCATAAAATAAATCATCATGATCGCAATCTATCAGTTTGACCTTCTTCAGCTTACATGGTTTAGTCCCTGAAGCAAGAAAGAGATGTGAAAAGGATTTGACCCCCCATTCTGTTGCAATGGAAAATAGATCACCGAAAAAATCAAGTTCCGAAACCAATTCAAACTGAAGATTTAACTTAAATTCATCGACATGCTCTTTTAATTTCTCAGAGAACTCAAGCCCCGTAATACCAGGTTTAACTCCTGGATAGTTATCTATCCTATTGGCATTACGGATTAAACCTCCCAAGCCGCCCCCTTCAAAAATAACCGGATTATATCCCTGCTTCTTCAATTGAATCCCCGCAGCTAATCCGGCCGGGCCTGCACCAATAACCGCAAGCTTAAAATCATTCATTTAACACTCACACTATTAAAGAAAATAAATGTCCTGTATTATAACAAACCATAAAGTAAAAGTCAATATAAATACTCAAAGAAATTACTTCTTTTTTCATGATGTCAATCTAAGATAATTAATATTAATTCAAGTCACAGCGAACGATCGGTAGACGCAGAGATAATATTTAATTAAAAACTTTTAGATAAAGAGTTATTATTTATCTAAACCTGCTTCAAAAGAAACCTGAATCCCGACTACTTTTTTTATCGATTCCTTCCACTTTACAATTTTATTCTTCCTCAGATTAAAAAAAATGTTCTTTATATTTTTATCATTTAAATCTTCAATAAGTTTTTCCGCTTCCATTAGATTAATTTTATTCAACTCATCATTAACTCTTAAACGGCGTAGAATAAAATTGGGTTTTCCGATCCAGATTGAATCCGTTACATACTCCGATAATTTTGAAACCAGCTTTTCGGGAGTTGAATCCAGTAAAGGCTCGCAGGAAATACTCGTTTTAAATCCCCTATTATAAGCAAATTTAAGAGATTGAACTCTCTCTTCAAATGACGGTGCGCCCGGTTCCCAGAATTTTAAAATTTCAGAATTAATAGAACCTATCGTAAACCTGAACAAAATCCGATCTTTATAATCTTTGCAATCTGAACAAATCTTCTTTATGCATTCAAGATGCGGTTTTGTCACTATCAATACTCTGTTTCCAGGTTCAAGAAGTTTTAAAAGAAATTCAAGATTTTCATTTAAGTGCTCGGGATGAATGTCATGAGATGAAGGAAACATAATCGTTCCCTCCCTTTTATTAAAACACTTATTAAATGAACTTTCTCTAACTTTTTCATGTTTCCAGGTTTCAGAAGTCTTCCTTTTAAACCTGATTGCCATTGCTTTGCTGTAGCAGTACTTACAATCATGCTTACAACCATCAATGCAGTTTTCCGTATACTTCGCCCACTCAAATGTCCCGAATACCGCTTTCTTCATATTATTACCTAAATAAGCCTCCTTTGGCCACTATACTCAATTCCTTTTGCTGTTTTCCAAAATTTCAATCCCCTTTCATGTCGCGAGAAAAATAACAATATATATTTATTTTCAACTCTATTTATATCTGAATATGTAAAACCATGTTTTTTAAAGTTCTTAATATATGTATCGAGAAACAATCTACTCAATTCCTTATCGTTATCTTTCTCAGCATATGATATTACTTGATCATTATTAAAAAAATTTTCTGTCCCAAGGAATTGTTCATATTTCTCCTTGCTTACCTCTCCCCGTATAATTCGTTTCTGGTTTCTCTTTAAATCTGTAAAATATGCTGCATTAACAATAATATCAAGGTTCTTGATATTATTAAATAAATATTCAATGGTTGTAAATGGTAAACTTAGATCTGTAGGGTCCAAAAATAAAAGATTTAAACTATTCTGTGGGATTTTAACAATAAGAGAGTCAAATGATTCAGGATTATTATAATCTCCATTTAAAACCAAAGGGTAATTGGCAGGATTCAGATTTTGAATCCTACTATTTAGAACTGCCAAAGCATTAACATCAATATCTGCAAAAAAGACTTTATTAATGTACCGAAATCCATTAGATTTTAAAATACTTAAACATGTACCGTTAAATTCGTTCCCGGATTCACATGAAATACACCTTCCAGGCCCGCAGCAAATTTCAATATAATTTATATTTCCTTTCCATTTTTTATGCATTCCAACTGAAAACAGATTAAAATATCTTGAAAGATAATATATCTTCTCCACTGCCCATTCTCCAACACATCTTACCGGTAATCCGTCTTTAACGGAACGAATCAACTTACAAAGACCGTTTTCCAAATTTGAATTTCTTTCACTACTGGAACAGTGCTTACAATTTTTATTAAATATTTCTTCAAGAATATTTAGATTTCTATCATTCATTTTAAATTACCGATTTTATATTATTATAACATAACTTAATCTCAATTTCAAATACTATTCTTGCTTTGTAGTGTAAAATAGTTTGTGTAATTTCAAAACACAGGACAGTAACATGTTAACTTATTTTAAAGAATTATTTCTATTTTTTATATTTACTGTTTTAATTATATAATATTGTTCTCCATTTTCTTTTGATTTTCGATATAAAATTATTTCATTATTTTTATCATTATCTATATCGTTAAATAATACATAAGAATAAGTTGATTTTAATAAAATTCTTTGCATTCCTCCAATCTTTCCATTTTTATTTCCCCAAAATATATCAATATAATTATCTGATATTTCATAATACCAAAAATCAATATACCCATCCAAATCAATATCAAAAAATCCAACAGCTTTAATATTGGAAAATAAATGAAATAATATTCTTTTACCTTTAGATAGTTTTAAATTGAAGATGGGATTTGCTTCAATCAGATCCTTTTTATTATCTCTATCAAAATCACCAATATCTTTAGGATATCTTCCATTTAAATTTAATTTATGATTTATTATTTTACTTATATTATTAATTTTAATGGGATTAATGTATGATTCTTCATTTAATACATTAATCCTTATATCTTTCTTAAAATAAAAAAAATAAAATACTAATAAAGGAGTCTTTTTAAAAAAAATAAACGATATAATAAAAATAACAATAAAAAAAATTAAAAGAAATTGATGTTTAGTATTTTTCATGTTTTTTTTCTCCATTTGTATTACTCTTTATTTTTTATCCAATCTGCACATTTTTCTTCACAGGTTTTAGATGTATCCATTGCAAATGTACAACCTGTATAAGTATCTAATAAATCTTGTTCCCAATCGGGACTTGTAAAATAAGCTTCTCTATTTATTGTAGCAATCATTATTGCTTCGCAACCAAAAGGTTCAGTTTTAGCTCCTAGACATCCTGTAACACAATGTGCCCAATTATCTTGATTACCACTTTCTTCTGCAATTCCATATTCCTCGCCTCTTTTATCTTTATACCAATAGTCATATTGAAATAATATCTGAGTAATAATAGCACCAGAGCCAGTTTCAGTCATAAGATTTAAAAAGCATTTGAAAATATTTATTTTTGTTCCATAATTGTCTTTATTTTTCATCGGATTCCCTTTCACATACTCATACCCAGGATATCCTAAACTATCCTTCCCTGTAAACCTCCCTACCC
>JAQVHJ010000291.1 GCA_028696285.1 bacterium | reverse complement strand
TCGCAAAAAGCAAAACTTTACTCTCGGGATCAAGAGGATTTAACGGATCCGATTTAATTATTTTAACCTCTTCCCCGTCCAAATAACCATCTCCATCCGTATCGGGATTATTTGGATCGGTTTTTGCCATATATTCTTGATAGTTTGTTAAACCGTCATTATCCATATCTAAATCAGAATCATCAAATTTAGGATTCAATTTATTCTTAACTTCCCAGCCATCAGGCATTCCGTCTCCGTCTGAATCGTTCATGCCGTCATCAGTTAAGGGGTCAAGGAAATATTCAGTTTCCCAGCCATCCGGCATTCTATCACTGTCAGTGTCTGAATTATTTGGATCGGTGCCATATAAATATTCATCTATATTATTCAATGTGTCGGAATCGTTATCTACTAATGCATCTGAAGGATCACCGGGATTTAGATCATTAGCGATCTCCCAGCCATCAGGCATGCCATCACCGTCTGAATCTTCATAATCACCGGAACCGGAATCAAAAATAAATATACCATGATTTGCATCATAACCATCGTCAAATATCTGTTCATAATTCTTTGGAATAAAATAAACCTTGTTGTTCACATCATCATATACCTTTTCATAATAACCTACTGTCCCCGGATCCATATCAAGTTTATTCCCAGCTAAATCATAAGCTCTAACCACCATTGTTAAAGTTGTGCCGAAGCCTGAATTGATTTTGGGAATCGAAGCGGTTACCTTAAAACATTTCCCGGTATCTGACCAGGAACCGTTTTCCGCGTTTATTAAAATATCATCGAGCCCCGCGCTTTTAAATAAAATCTCCGGCAATTTTTCGGTTGACATCTCCTCACTGAAATGGAGCTCTATTAAAATACTTCCTCTTGTAAATGATTCAAATGAATAAAATTCCTTTTTCAATGTTACATAATCCTCTGTTACTTCATCCAAAACATATTTCCCGTGATATTTCAATCCACTCTGATAAACCTTAACCTCTTCAAGATATGGAAGAAAATTATCTACAATAACAAGGAAATCATTAGCAAGTTCTTGATCTTTATCCCTTAAATCAAAATACGATAATTGCTCATGTTTACCCGGCCATGTTTCCGCATCAATAAAAATACCATAATAACCATCAGGATACTTTGCCTCTCCGTTATATCTTGCATTCTTATCACCGCTCTCCGTCCTTTCCCATTCATCAGATGTATAATCTGTCGGCCATTCATCTAAATCGTTCTCTCCAATTCGAACACTTGTTTGCCAGGAGTTTTCTCCGACATTATCATATGCATTATCATTAATACTTCTGTTGCATTGATTTGTAAGTATATAAAATTCTCCCAATGTTGGCTTTTTATCATTTTCAATATAACTTTTATCTATTAATTCCTTATCATATAATAAATAAAGTTTCCAATCACTAGATTGTTGTGGATTAATTTCAATAGGTGATAAATTTTTATCCGGAGAATAATTACCTAAAGGATATTTAAAATTTATTAGTTTATAGTCCTCTTCATATTTTTTTATATCCTTGAAACTCCCTTCTTCATTTCTTCTCACCTTGCGAATGAAGTAGCCGATAGAATATACTCCATTTTCACAATGATAACCCGATTTAATATCAGTAACATCCCATAGATTCAATTCTTGGTAGTTAACATTATGATGAGAATGAACTTGGCAAACAATATCAGAATTCTCCCTTGTCACTAAAATATCATTTTTCATATTAAAAAAAGAAAAAGCTCTTAATCCTACAGGAAAATTATGAGGAGCAATATGTATTGATAATCTTTCTCTTTTTTTATCTATATTGAAACTAATATCATTTGTATTTTTACTTAGTAAATCTACAGGATTGGTATAATATTTTGTTTCGGATGGAGTATCCAAATCTAACCATTGGTCAGTGGTCTTATCATAAATTATTTTTGTTTTAGATAAATGTAAATGAATTGGATAAGCAAATTCTCCTGTCTCATTGAAATTAGCAAGGTTACCAATTTTATTAAATTCATCATCATCGTCTCCTGTATTTATTACAAAATACTCTCCTAAAATTTCTTCTAACATCGTAACATAACTTAAGTCCATATGAGCATAAATCCAAACAACCATTTCATTTTTATCAATTTCCTTTGGTTCTGATTCAGAGAGAAAAATATATCCACCTGTGTCGGTATCATGGAAATCAACAACCCACATTGCTTTTTCATGTCGATTTCTAACCCATACTGAATTATTGCCTTTAATATCTAATGCTCCATGAAAAATATAATTATTTGTATATCTACTTAAATCTCCTTTAAAACTAAATGTTGGTGGAATCTTCAATTGTTGATTAATGTTAATTTTAAAAGGCCAATCTAAACTTTCTTCACTAAATATTATTGTAATAAAACAAAATAAAGAAAATGTAAAAAAAACAATAAATTTTTTCAAATTAATTTCCTCCCTTATATTTAATTTTCATCTCATAGACAATATTTTTTGATGTAAATCTAAGGTTGTTTCCAGAAAATTGGATTATTTCATCGATATGGTATTTAATTTTGTCTGAATAAATGTATTCATCATTTTCGGCAATCAGAAATAGATAAGGAGAATTATTTTTTTTACCATAAACACAAAGGAGTTCTTTATTCGATATTGTTTCTTTTACTTTAAATATCTCATCCTTAAATTCAGCGACCTTCTTTACTTTTATATTCTCATCAAATTTTACGATACTAGTTGATGAATTAGTATTATCTCTTCCAATAATATAAATAAAGTTATTATTTTTAAATACTTTGTAAGGAATAATTATTTCTGTCATTTCAGCTTCACTTAAAAGGTTAAAATCAATTGAATATTTCATGATTTTAATCAGACTGAAATTAGAATTATATTTGAATTCAAAGAAGTAGTTCTTCCATAGGAATGCATCTCCCCTCAATTCATTAATTTTTTTGTTAGTATAATCAAATTTAAAAATACTATTACTTGTAGCAATAAAAAAATATTCATCATGGTAATAACAGTTTCTTATTCTGGTTTCTAGATTTAAACAATGAATTATTTTTAAATCTATCTCTGTAGTAAATACAAAGTTATTTAAACTATTTTGCGAGAGATAAGATATCTTATACAGATTAAATATTAAAAATTTTTTTTGATAATTTAAATAAATGTTTCCTATATTAATATTTACTAATGAGTTGCGTAGTATTTCTTCATTAGGAAATGCATGGAAAAAATAATTTACTTTTAATGATTTTTTTAAAATCGATTCACCTGCTTGATTAAGTATAAAGAAATAATATCTTTCTACTTTTTTTCCCCCAGAATCTTTAATTAATTTTTGTACTGAAATCATAATTATAATATGATTATCAGATTCTTTAACAAAAACATTATAAACTTTCCCTTTCTCATTTAAATCCATTTCAAAAATATTATTTCCTGTTTTATTATAGACCTTGAGTATTTCTTCTTTATGATAATTATTTACACAATAACCTTCCAATTTTAGTTTATTTGATATATGTAATTGTTCAGGAAGTTCAATTGTTTCTTTAATATTTAGATTAATTGAGAATGCATTAACGCAAATTAATGTTATTAATAATGAAAATCCATATTTTTTCATTTTTCTCTCCCTTTGAGTTTTATTATAAAATTTATTTCACTTTAAAAATTTTCAATTCATCCTTTTTTTTCACTAATTTAGCTAAATCTTTATAAATATAACATATTATAAAATAAAAATCAACATAAAATCTTGAATAAAAAGAGCATTGACGAATCAAATCAGAAAAAATAATACATTTCATATTAAAATCCTAATGTTTGTGGAACTGTTAACATTAGTTAGAGCAACGAATCGGCTGATTCTGTTTTCCTCCGTTATCTGAATTCCGTCTCGGTTCAACAGGAAATAGGTTACCCACCAGATTCCAAGAGGTGAATAGTATGTTACAGGATTTAAAGTCACTTAACCTTACTTCTTTGTA
>JAQVHJ010000290.1 GCA_028696285.1 bacterium | reverse complement strand
CAATTCTTCTTCAACTAGTAATTCCAGTTTCTCCGGATATTGAGCAGGATGTATGATTGAATAATTCGCTAAAGTAATCCCGAATTCCATCAAATTATTTATACATACTTGACGTTTCTTCCGTTCTTTTAAATAATCAGGAATCAATATTAAAATATAGATCAAAAGTCCTGTAAAGATAGTTGAAAAGATAATAGATAAAATAAGAATCCTTTTCTTTTTATCTTTCTGTCTCTGTATTTCCATTTCTTTTTTTATTATTTTTTGCGCTTCATCATAATCCATATCAACTTGATTTGTACCCATACCTGAGGTATAGTATAAAGAAGCACACCTACTCTGTGGCCCTGAAGTTCCAAAATGAACTTCCGGATTAGGACACCAAACAGTAAAGGTTTCAGAATCCCAGCCATCAACAGAATATTTATAAGGTTTACCTGTTTTATAACAACCTGGCAACTTTGTTTCAATATATCCTAAGGTTTCCAGTACTTCTAGACTTTGAGGATAGTGCCCTTTATGATCAGAAGCATAATTTTCTATCATAAGTCCTAAATTCCTAAGGTTTGCTGAACAACTTTTTAATATTGTTTTACCACTTCTTACATATATCATATTTGGTATTACACAAAATATTAAAAATATAATGATTAAAATAATAAAAATTATTGAGTTTATGACTAGAAAGAATTTTCCTGAATATTTTTTCCTGTTGTCTCTATGATATATTAGCGATATAAATAATAACAATAAGGCAATTATATATAAGCCATAAAATATGTGTGAGTCAAATATATAAGAATTTTTAATTTCTATTAATTCAAATAAAAATATGGTAATAATAATCCCAAGTATAGTTCCTATTAAGAATGTATATTGGTAAGTTTTAAGGTTTCTTTTTAAATAATAAATATTCTTGTCATCCGATGTTTTCTTTAGGGTTTTCTTGAAATACATTAAGGATATTATTAAACCTAAGATATTTATTATATACCCGAATGGCATACAAGCCCAGAACAAAGAAAACACATATACGGATGTAGAATAAACCGGTTTTATATTATCTTCTTTTTTATCCATTATGAATTATTCTCTTATATTGTTGAAATTAGATAAATAACTAAACTTAAAAACATCTCCACAAATGATAAATATTTCTTTAGAAGTAATGCTTGTAGTATCCCCCCTATTTTCAGGGGGTATGGCACCCCCGGCCATCTGAACTACCATCAAAACTAAAAGTGTGAGTAATAGGAGTTTCTTCATTTATCCACCTGAATTATACCTTCACCGGAATGGTAATATAGAGAAGCAGTTACACTTTTTGGGCCTTTTGTACCTGCATGCTTCTCAGGATTAGGACACCAGACAGTGAAATCTTTAGAATCCCAGCCTTCTATCTGATATATATAAGGTTTGTCTTCAACCCAACATCGAGGCAGTTCATCTAAATATTTTTTATCTATCAGCACTTCAAGATTTTGAGGATAATGTTTATTATCTACATGATACTGATTAATGATTATTCCTATATTTATAAGTTGTCTGTGACAGGACATCCTTGGATGTGGATATTGATGTTGATGTATAATATTTGGTATTGCAATCATGAGGAAAAATACAATAATTAATATTGAAATCACACAGAGACAGAATCTTTCCCAGTTAAATCTCTTTTTCATTGGAGTTTGATCTTCCTTTATATCATTCATGATATTCAGACTCCACTATACCCGCTCCTTTATATTAAACTGATAATATTATAACACTTGTTTTTCGTTTTGTCAAATGAAAACGTGATTCGTGAACTGTAAGATCAAATATTTTTTCACCACGGAGAACACGGAGGTCACGGAGGGAATACCACTTAATTGATATAAAGTAAATTTAATATACTGAACCAAAACGCTTCGCATTTAAAATTGAATATTTTAGATTGAAAATTTAAAATTTGGAATATAGTTCTTTTATCATTTATTACACTGAACCAGAGAGCGGTTGATACTTGATGAGCGAATGCATGTTATTTTTCACCACGGAGACACTGAGACCACGGAGTAAATTAAATATTTCACATGCATTAGATGTTTAAGTACCCTTTGCTTTCTGGTTCTAAGTACCTATATCATTTATTTTACATAACCCTTCAAGCCCTTCATGTGCTTCATGGTAAAATACATATTATTTCTTTTCTCTTACAAGTCTCGTACAAGTCCCTGTTAAAAACACATTCAAAAGCTCTTTAAGTACCTTTTGCTCTTTGGTTCTAAGTAACAATATCATTTTATACATAACCCTTCAAGCCCTTCATGTCCTTCATGGTAAAAAATATTTACATTCAAATGATTGTTAAGTATCAATCGCTTTTTGGTTCTAAGTATCATTTTTATTTAATACTGATAAGCAGCGTGGTCCCCCGATTTTGTGGAACCTTCATCGGGACTGCTCACAATTAATTCCATGTTCGCAGCGCGATATTTATGGTCAGAGGTTAAAAGTATTTTTGTATTCCGAATCACAAATCACCATTCGCTTATCATCTTCTTATCCTTCAGGAGCCGATGGTAAGTAACCCCGGTCTTCAGACCGGGGTGTAGAATGAGAAAAGACAATCCGCGAAGTTCAGAAAAAAAATAACGATCATATTAAACCATGAATGTAATGTTTAAAACTCCTGACTCCTAGGCCGACATCCTATTTAACCTTATGTTGTCAAGTATAATTTATGTTTATCAATATAAATATAATGGGCCGGACCCCTTACCCTCTTGTTCTAATTCGGAATAAACGCAGCGGAAAACTGCATTAATTCGGAATATCGTGAAATAATACTTGCAATAATTCGGAATTTATGCTATAATTAGGTATATGAAAATCTTATATTTGGAGAAGATATGACCTTTTTACCGGAAAATGTGAAAATAATTGAAATCATTTCTAAGTGGAATCCGTGGTTTAACAGAAAAATTGATTCCGGGATTTTAAGAGAAGATTATGTCTCTAAAATAATGGAATATTTAGAAACGGACAGAGTCATAACGATAACCGGGATTAGGCGAAGCGGGAAATCAACAATTATTAAGCAAGTTATTTCTGGTCTTCTTAGTAAGGGAATAGCTCCGAAAAATATTCTCTATCTGAATTTTGAGGAAGCGGAGTTTAAAAATTTATCCTTGGAGTTATTATTAAAAATTTATGAAGCATATAAAGATATCATACAACCTTCCGGTATTCCATATATTTTTTTAGATGAAATCCAAAACATTGAAATGTGGGAGAGATTTGTCCGAACACTTAACGAGCGTAAAGAAGCAAAGTTAATTGTCTCAGGTTCAAATTCAGAATTATTAAGTAAAGAATACGGGACAATACTTACCGGGAGACAATTATATATAAATGTTTTTCCTCTAACTTTCAGTGAATATTTATTCTTTCATGGAATTGAGGTAGTTGCAAAGAACAATTTAATTGTTAATCCGCAAATTATCAGAAGTGAATTTTATAACTATATTAAAGAGGGAGGTTTTCCTGAAGTTGTACTGACCAAAAATAAATCTCTATATAAAGAGATGATTATGTCTTATCTATCAGATATTACGGAAAAAGATATTCTTTTAAGATATAACTTGAGAAAAGCAGATACTTTAAAATCATTACTTCATTATTATTTAAGTGAATTTTCAAAGAGCCTGTCATTTAACAGAATTTCCAAATTTCTTAATGCTACGGATAAAACTCTTTCTGAGTATTCTTATTATTTAAGTGAATCAAATATTATATTTTTTACAAAAAAGTTTTCATATAAAATTAGCGTTCAAGAAAATAGTCCAAGGAAATTATATGTCATTGATCTTTCTTTTCCTCAGGTTGAAGGTTTTAATTTTTCATCCGATTTCGGCCGAATATTGGAGAATATTGTTGCAGTTAATTTAATGATTAAATCAAAATCACATGCGGGTTTGGAATTATTTTATTGGAAAGATGAATATAA
>JAQVHJ010000289.1 GCA_028696285.1 bacterium | reverse complement strand
ATCTATCGTTTCCATCGGTGCATTTGATTTCTTTATCATCTCTGATAGATGTATCTCTTCCTGGTGAATCTCATCCTTGAACACAATCTGCATGAATTTAACAATGTCAAAAGAATCTTTGGTATACTCACACCCGTAAATGAATTTTTCAATATCATCCTTCAATTCAGATGCGTACTGATAACGTTCTGTGGGATTCTTTGTCATTGCCTTATTAATAATATTACAAATCTCATCAGGGATCTTTGGATTGATTTCCTTGGGTGAAGTAAATTTTGCTTCTCTCACGAACTCAAGCGTTTCTAATGGTGATTCGCCTTTAAAACACTTTGTTCCTGTTATCAGTTCATATAAAATTATCCCCGTAGAAAAAATATCTGAACGATGGTCTATTACCTTTCCCCAGGCCTGCTCCGGAGACATGTACGAGACCTTCCCCTTCAATACTCCGGCGCGGGTGGATTCATTCTGAGTCGCGGCCTTGGCAATCCCAAAATCAACTACCTTAATCTCACCTTCGTATGAAATACGGATATTCTGCGGAGAGATATCACGGTGAACAACATTTAACGGAACATTATTAAGGTCGCGTTTCCTGTGCGCGTAGTCTAATCCTGCGCAGACTTGACGTATAATCTCAAGTGATAATAAAGGTATGTTGATCTTCTTGGCAATGCAGGTCTTTATTATCTGACGCAGGTCCTGACCACGTACATATTCCATTACCATGAAGAACGAATTTCCAATCTTGCCTAACTCAAAGATCTGGACTATATTCTGATGTGTAAGCTGGGCTGCGAGCTTTGCTTCATTGATGAACATATCGAGAAATTCTTCATTGTCCGCTAAATGTTCCAGTATCTTTTTAATCGCGACTATTTTCTCAAAACCATGCATACCACGGCGTTTAGCAAGAAAAACCGAAGCCATCCCGCCTGAATTTATTTTTTCTAATATTTCGTAATTCCCGAATGAGTGCAGTTCATCTGGCATATTTTTTTACCCGACTACCTTAAGTAAAATTATTGTAATATTATCCTTCCCCCCGTTTTCCAGTGCAGCTTGAAGTAATTCCTCACTGCATTTCTGGACATCATCACCCTTCTGCTTTATTATTGCGGCTATCTTTGAATTGGGAACCATATCTGTTAATCCGTCTGTCGTAGCAAGTACAATATCATTTTCCTGAAGATAGTAGGCGTTAATGTCAACCTTAACAGTCTCTTTTGAACCAAGAGCACGCATGATGACATTCTTCCATTTATGCGTCTTTGCTTCCAGCGGCGTTATCTGGTTTAAACGGAGCTGTTCATTGACCCAGGAATGATCCTCTGTTAACTGATGAAGATGCTCTTCACGGAAAAGATATGCCCGTGAATCACCTACATGTGAAATGAACAAAACATCCTCTTTTAATAACATCAGAACAGCGGTTGTACCCATATCCTTGAAGTTCTCACTCTTTTTCGCCTTCTCGAATATCTTTTGGTTCGCTGTATACAGCGCTTGTATTATTACGTTGCCTTCAAATCCGAAATCCTCATCAACAAGAAAAGGCAGACGTATCTTCTGATTAGATAAGTGCTTTTCAAGGAACTTATGTACTGTCTCAACCGCAATTGTTGAAGCTAAGTCTCCTGCTGCGTGACCACCCATACCGTCGGCTACCATGAAGATACCGAGCTTCTTCTCAACAAGAAGGTTATCTTCATTAATACTGCGCTTTTTACCTATGTCTGAGACTAACCCAACCTTTACATCCATTAATCTATTCCTTTCTCCACTTTAAAATCGGATTCCGCGCTGCGGTAACCTCGTCCAGTTTCTTGCGGAACATTTTATGCGGCGCATTCAACACTATCTCAGGAGCACTCTTTGATTCTTCCGCAATCTTTTTCATTATTTCAATGAAGTTATCAAGGGCTTCCTTTGACTCGGTTTCTGTCGGCTCAATCATGATAGCTTCATGGACTATCAACGGGAAATAAACAGTAGGCGCATGGATCCCGTAATCAAGAAGACGCTTAGCTATGTTCAGTGTCTTGATACCGTATTGTTCCTGGTTCTCATTGGTCAGAACACATTCATGCATGCAGATCCTTGGATACGCTGTCTTGAAAATATCTTCAAGCGATTTCCGGATGTAGTTTGCATTCAAAACTGCAAATTCAGTTACTTTCTTTAATCCGGATGAACCAAGGGCCTTAAAATAGGAATATGCCTTGACACATACTCCAATGTTTCCGTAAAACTCTTTTACCTTACCAATACTTGAAGGACGATCGTAATCAAGTGAATATTTATCTTTTCTCCTGGTTATTACCGGAACCGGTAAGTATTTTTCCAGGGCTGAAGAAACGGTAATTGGTCCGCCACCGGGACCGCCGCCGCCATGCGGCGTTGAAAATGTCTTGTGAAGATTAAAGTGCATTACATCAACACCTAAATCAGCAGGAATTACCTTACCCATTAATGCATTCATGTTTGCCCCGTCCATGTACAAGAAACCTCCGGCATCATGCACTATCTTTGACACATCAAGAATATGCCGGTCAAAAAGGCCTAAAGTATTAGGGATTGTAAGCATAATACCCGCAAACCTGTCATCAATATATTTCTTAAGCTGCTCCGGATCCGTGTTCCCTGCAGGGTTGGATTTGATTTGAATGGTTTCAAAGCCTGCTGTCTTCGCGCTGGCAGGATTTGTTCCGTGAGCAGAATCGGGAATTAAAATAACATTCCTTTTTGGATCATGCTCATTGAAATAGGCCTTCATTAAAAACAAACCTGTTAACTCGCCGTGAGCGCCTGCCGCCGGCTGGAGTGTTACCCCGGGTAAACCGCTCAAATCTTTGAGATACTCTCCTAACTGATACAGCAGCTCAAGTATCCCCTGGATATCCTCTTCATCCTGGTACGGGTGGATGTCTGTAAAGCCCGGGAAACGCGATACTTGTTCATTGACCTTGGGATTATATTTCATTGTACAGGAACCTAAGGGATAGAAATTAGCGTCAACATTATAATTCCTTTCTGATAATCTGATGAAATGCCTTACAACTTCCGGCTCGGATAATTCCGGGAAATCACCGCATGCTTCATTACAGATTAAAGATTTATCAAGTAATTCTTCCGGGGATTTATAATTGAAGTTATTATCGGGAAATTTAATTGAAGGACGGCCTTCCGATTTATATTCAAATATAATTTTTTCTTCCATTGCTTTCACCTTTACTTTGATTTCAAAATTCTCTTAGCTTCAGTTACATAATTATCAAGATCCGATTTTGTCTTGAGCTCTGTAACTGCGCAGAGAATTCTGTTTTTAAATTCGGGAGAAAATCTTTTAAGGTGAATTCCGCCGATAATCCCCTTCTCTTTCAGTCTCTTCAGGAATTCATCACCATCCATCTCAACTGTAAATACAAATTCATTGAAAATAAATTCCTTCTTATGTTCAAGCTTTACACCCGCTTCCTTCTGGAGATTATCCATTAGGTAATGGGCTTTAGAGAGATTATGTCTTGATACGCTCCTCATACCGTTCTTTCCAAGCACAGAAAGATAGACTGTTCCTGCGAGAGCATTCAACGCCTGATTGGAGCAGATATTGGAGGTCGCATTCTCCCTTCTGATATGCTGTTCCCGGGTTTGAAGGGTCATTACAAAACTCTCTCGGCCTTCTTTATCGGTTGTCTTCCCTATTAAACGGCCGGGGAGATTTCGTAACAGGGCTTCAGTACTTGCAAAGAACCCGAATGTGGGACCGCCAAAACTTATTTTATTACCGAGAACCTGGCCATTCCCGATAACAAGGTCAATACCGCATTGTCCCGGGCTTTTTAAAATGCCAAGGGATATCGGATTTACCGCGCTTATTGCAAGGGCGCTGCTGGAATGAACCTTCTCGGAAAAATCTGTAAGATCTTCTATTACACCATAGAAATTAGGCGAAGCAATTATTCCTGCAGAAAATTCTGTCCAGTTAACCTTG
>JAQVHJ010000288.1 GCA_028696285.1 bacterium | reverse complement strand
ATTCCTCAAGCGGACAGAGTTTGGAGCACTTCTCGGGTAGGTAGTATCCTTTAAACCATTGGTGATCTGAAAATCATTATAAAGATAATCACTATAGGAAGTGGCACCTGTCCATCCGTCAAAATTTTCATTGACTTCTGCATTAGCTATGATAGGGAGTAAAAAGAATACTCCCAGGAATATTACGAAGAATTTAATTCGTGAATTCTTCATGAACAACCTCCTGATATTTAAAAAAGTTTTCAAGTACTTCTATTCCTCCTTTTTTGTTTTATTTTTTTTTGTTAACTCTTCCTTTAATGAATCAATACTCTTAATAGTGAACGGGTTAACCCCTTTTAATATTGCGAGATAAAAACTGGTCCAGTCAGCGAGAAGAATTAAGTAGAACATCCTCTCAAGTAATGTCTCTCCTTCTGTCTTTAGTTCTATAATCTCATCCGCGTTGAACAGGCGTTTTGTAGAATTGATATGCTCTGTCGATTTTAAATCTTCTTTATTGTCGCGGAGCAGAAGGACTAAAGTAGGCGTATCGGGCGGAGCTTCCCAGCCGACTATTTCATTGTGCGTCAATTCGGGAAACAGATCATACGAAACAAGATGCTTCGCATTTTCATTCATTTGTGTCTTCCAGCGCTTTACAACTGAACCGAAATACCGGGAATCACTGTATATGAAAGGATATGTATTGAACATCTTCATTGCAACAGATTTTGCAATGTTCCCTGAAGCCCGGTCAAGTGTAAATAAGCTGCGCTTTTCCTTTAGGAATTCGGAGAGTTTTTTCAAATGCAGTTCATTGTCCTGGTTGAATAATTTTGATATGATCATCAATAATACAGAGAATAGAAATCCCAATGCCTGACGTGGCGGTAAACCGGGAGGAACTATAAAGACGGGTTTTGAAAGTTCTTCGAGGACTTCCTTCATTTTTCCCCCGGAACATACTCCGGCAACAAGGGCGCCTTTTGCAATCCCCTCTTCCATCATTTCCAGTGTCTCATACGTATTCCCGGAATAGGAGATGGCTATGAGTAATGTATTTTTATTTATAAACTTGGGGAGCTTAACTTCACGGTTAATTGAGATGGGAACGCGTAATGTGTCTCTGGAGTAGTCTTTGAGGATATCCCCGGAGATTGCAGATCCGCCCATTCCGCAGATAACTATATTCTGTATGGGTTCACGAACATTTAATTCAATCTCGGATTCGTGGAAAATTTTTATTCCCTGCTCTAACTGCTCAGGAAAATCAAATATCAAATCATACATCCGGTTCTTGTCAACTCCACTGATATAATCCTGTGAATTCAATCGTGAATCCAAATATTAATTCTCCTATTTAATAAAATATTTTTTTGACGGGAATTTTTTTGTCTTGATCTCGGAAGAATATTGTTTTACAGCATTGAAAATTATTTTATTTAAATCAATATATTTCTTTGCAAATTTCGGAGATTCATCCGCATAGAATCCCAAAATATCATGCAGAACGAGAACCTGTCCGTCACAATACGGGCCGGCGCCTATGCCTATTGTGGGGATCTGAATTTTTCCGGTGATCTCCTTTGCAAGTAATGCGGGTATGTTTTCCAGTACAATGGAGAATGCCCCGGCATCTTCAAGCGCTTTCGCAGAACGCAATAAATATTCAACGGACTCGGGTTTCTTACCCTGCATTGAATATCCCCCAAGCTTATTTACTGCCTGGGGAGTAAGGCCGATATGACCCATTACAGGGATATCTGCAAAAATCATCGCCCTGACTATTTTACAGACTTCCTCCCCGCCTTCTATCTTTACTGCGGAAGCTCCGCCTTCCTGAATGAAACGTCCGGCATTCTTGACAGCTTCGGGTACGGTTATTTTATATGTCAGGAAAGGCATGTCAGCAATTACAAGAGCTCTTTTAACCGCTTTACTGACGCATTTGGTATGATACAGCATATTCTCCATCGTTATGCTGAGCGTATTCTGATCACCGAGTACAACCATACCCGCAGAATCACCGACAAGGATACTGTCTATCCCTGCCTGGTCAAGGATGAGACCGGTGGGATAATCATACGCGGTGAGCATGGAGATCTTTTCTCCGAACTTCTTCATTTTACGGAATGTCTTTGTGGTTATCTTCTTTTCGTCCATATTTAAAAACTGTATCCTATTGAAATCTGGTTAAAATCATACAAGTTCTCTTCAGAAATGGAATTGAATGTATAATCAATCCTGAAATTCAGATATTTGATCCCCACTCCTGCAGAAAAGGATGAAACGGTGTCATAGGTCTTTCTCCCCGCTCTGAATATGAATGTGTCCTTGTAAACATCTATCTGAGTCCCGTATGCAATGCCAAACCCTTCTTCCAAATCCTGAACTGCATCTGCAGAAAGAATGATCCCGGGAAATCTGTAGTTAAGACCAAACCTGTACTGCTCCGGGAGCGGGTCTGATTCGGAAATGTATTTCAATTCAGAACCGAGATTTGAACCCCATAAACCAAGTGAAATCTTCGGATTGAATAAATAAATCAGACCGAAATCAAAACAGACTATATTGGCTTCTTCCCCGGCTAAATCAGAAACTGCATACTTTATTGTGGTTCCCGCGGAAAGATGATTGAAAAATAAACGGCTGTAGTTGAATGAGAAAACCGCGTCCTTTGATAATAACGACTCACCTGTTCCGTCCGGCTCATAGATCGTGGTCTCTGAAATTGTACCAAGATTCAAATAATTGAATCCCAACCCGAATGTACCTAAATTCTTAAATCCGTAGGCAAGTGAAATAGAACTCATCTTGAACTCGTAAATAAGAGAAGAATGGGAAAGGTTAATCGAAAATCCGCGCAGTTTAGAGGTACTTGCAGGATTCCAGAAAACACCTTCCGAATCCATCATTACAGAGGTTACAGCTTCCCCGAAACCCGCACCTGAAGGAGTCTTCGGAAGTTTCAGTAAAAGAAGCCCCACCTCATCACAAGCCCCTTCAATTACAGTGAAAATAGAGATTATTAATACAATAAATATAAAACCACGCATATCTCTCACTTTAATTAACTAAAAAGTATAACATATTCAAAGTAAAAATGCAAGTTTTTTTTCTCTTTCAAAAAAAAACAGGGACGGTTCTTTCATTTTTATCAAAGTGGAGAGTGGAAGGTGGAGTGTGAAGAGTGATAATGGAAGATGTGAATCGAAAGAAAAATATTATTTCACCGCAGAGGACGCAGAGAAGAAACGCTTCGCATTGAAAATTTAAGATTTAACAATTGATGATGCACCACGTAGGGTGCACCATTTCGAATTGAAAATTGGAGTATAACATTTATGTTGATGGTGCGGATGTTTAGAGCAATTAGTACTTTAAGATAATAAAGAATGTAAAGATTTTACCATGAAGCACATGAAGGGCATGAAGGGTATAATCGTGATGCGTGATTCGTGATTCGAAAGAATTGTATTGTAAACATTTGATACGATATGTAGGGGCGAGGGGCCCTCGCCCGTATCATAATTATTTAAAACATTAATATTATCAGAAAATAACATAATTATCAAAGCAAATAACTATAATGCGTCCGGCCGGACGCCCTTCTTTTGTTATAAACAAAAAGAACAAATATAAAAATACTTTTAACCGCGGACCACGCTGAACACGCTGCTTGATTGTAATAAATAATAGAGATACTTAGAACCAAAGAGCGATTGGTACTTATGTAGTAAAAGAATGTAATTTTCACCACAGAGACACTGAGAACACAGAGGCAATACCACTTAATTGAGATAAAGTAAATTTAATATACTGAACCAAGAATCAGATGATACTTATCAAGCAAATGAATGTGATTTTTCACCATGAAGGACATGAAGGACTTGAAGGGTATAATCGTGATGCGTGATTCGTGATTCGAAAGAATTGTATTGTAAACATTTGATACGATATGTAGGGGCGAGGGGCCCTCGCCCGTATCATAATTATTTAAAACATTAATATTATCAGA
>JAQVHJ010000287.1 GCA_028696285.1 bacterium | reverse complement strand
TTATAAAAAGGTAAAGGACCGTCCCCATTTAACGTAAGGCTGTTATTTTCTTTGAGATATATTCTTTTATCATTTGGAGGGCGAATCTTTTGAAGGGGAGGTTGTTTTCCTGAGAGTAATTTGTGATTGCATGGAATAACCCGTTATTTCCAGCTTCCCAAAGCATATCGAATCGGTACTTATCCGAAACTTCAATCTCTTCAATAACATTCCATATCAACTTAATATTAGCCTCAAGAACCTTCTTTTTCGCGTCGATGTTATTTCTTTTAACCTCCAGGAGAAGCTTGTTCTCTTCTACCGGTAAGAGGTCAGGTATCTTCAGGTACTTGATTACATACTCTTGTTCTTTTTGGTTCAAGTCTTGTATATTCATAACTTACCTCGCTTTAATAGGGGCAAGAAAGGTGCCAATTAATAAACTTCCCAATTATTCGGCATATTTTAATATATCCCTTTCCTATTTCCTTAAAAAAGAAGTTAAAATCAGACAATTTATGTTGGAATTCAAACAATATATTCTTGGTATATTAATTGCACTTATATTATATTAGTTATAAAGATATCTAATTACTAATTATCCTATAATAGGGTATTTAATTTAGATATCTCAAATTTTTTTATTAAATAATGTACACAGATGTGCACAAAAACAGGCATGAGGTGGAATAATGGTAACAGGTTCGCAAGAAGTTTCACTAAGGGAGTTATTATTAACCTTACGAAAGAATTTATCTTGGATAATAATCAGTGCGTTATCGGTAATAATCATATTTGTCCTTGTAGCGTTTTTCAGTCCGGCACAATATTCTACATCATTAAAAATAATGATAGAGCTTCCGGGGGAAGGAAGTGATTTTGCATTTACAGCATTTCCCTGGTATTGGGATCCGACGATTGTCAACAATGAGGTTGAGGTATTAAAGACGTATCGCATATCCAATTTAATCGCGAAGAATCTTCCATCTGAAGTTAAGAAAGAGCTTCTACCCCAGGAAGGGCAGACTCCCGAGCAGATGGAGTATAATCTATCGCGAATTGTTCAGAATATGATTGAGATTCAGCCGGTTCAGGAAACAAATATAATAAACATAAAAGTTTATTCTCATGATCCGAAGATAGCCTACATAGTTGCCGAGACGCTTGCGCGTGTTTATTTGACAGATAATCTTGAGATCAAGAAAAAGACGATAGAGAGTGTCCGGGATTTTCTTGAGGTTCAATTATCGACGTTTAAAAATCAATTAGAAGCGGCAGAGCTCAAGCTTCAGAATTATAAAGTAACAAAGGGTGCGGCATATTTAGGCAATGAATCTGTTGAGAGGATCAAAAGGATGGTTGAATTCGAGTCGCAGTTATATTTAGCAGAAACAGAGTACATAATAAAAAAGAAGAATTTAGAATTGATAAGTTCCCGGATAGATGTTTCCCGTTATAATGCAATGACCGAGATCAGCAGTATCTCAAGTCCTTTAATAGAGGAACTTAAGAAGAAGGTTGTTGAGCTTGAAGTCGAAAGGACCTCTTTGATTTCAAAAGGGTATGAACCTTCTCATTCAAAGATAAAAGAAATAGACAGTCAGTTAAATGATGTCAGGAAGACCTTGCAAAACGCATTAAATGATAATCTTGGTCAGGTATTTGCTTATGACCCGAAACCTATATATCAAAAGGATCTTGAGGATCTTGCATCTCTTCAGACAGAGGTTGTGATCCTTGAAAAGAAGATAGAGGAGTTAAAGAAGATAATAAGCACTTATGAAAGCAAGATGAAGGAACTCCCTGAAGATCAGATAGAAATATCCCGTTTAACCCGGGAGTTAGAAGTGAATGAGAAAGTTTATTTAATGTTAAAAGAGAAATATGAAGAGGCGCGAATAAAGGAGGCGGGGTTGAAAGGAGATTTGCGTGTAATTGACGATCCGATCCTTCCACTTGAGCCTTTCAAACCAAGAAGAAAACTGATTATTTTCATGGGATTACTTACAGGCATCTTCTTTGGAATCGGTATGGGTATATTGAAAGAGTTTATTGATTTCAGGATAAAAACCATTGATGACTTTAACAAAATACCTGAGGTTAAACTTCTTGGTTACATTCCCAAAGCAGGAAAGAAGCTTCAATCGAGAAACCTTGCAGAATTTGAGAAGAACATTTCCAAATCTGAATTGGTAAATAATTTCACCATGATTCGCAAGAATTTACAATTAATAAAACCGGATAAGAATATTAAAGCAATTACAGTAACAAGCACTTTATCAGGGGCCGGGAAGTCAACCTTTGCAATCAATCTTGCCATATCCTTTTCAAAGATGGAGAAAAAGGTAATTTTATTAGATTGTGATTTTAGAAAACCTGTTTCGCATCAATTCTTTAATTTTGAGATCAAGCCCGGGATCTTGGATTTTATCATGGCAGAAGATGACCTGAAGAAATATCTGAAATCAGTACCTGATTATAATATAGATATTTTCTCCGCAGGATCTTCTGTTGAACATCCATTAGATCTTCTTGAATCACAGAAGTTTAAAAATCTAATTAACCTTCTCAGAGACGAGTATGATTATATAATTTTAGATACTCCCCCTATACTTGAGGTTCCTGATGCAGCAATTTTAAGTACGGCAGTAGATTGCACGGTTCTAGTTGAGTCTGCAGGGCAGACTTCCAAGGCATTAATACTTGAAGCGAAGAAGATTTTGGAATCTCTAAATTCATGTTTATCAGGTGTTGTGTTAAATAAAGTGACTTCACAAAGAAGCAGTTATTATTATAAATACGGATCTTATTAATATGCTTGAGAAACTGAATTCCCAGTTAAGAATTAATCAGAATCTACTGCTTTATTTATTGATTTGGTCAGGATTTTTTCTAATCTTTTCAGGGGTAATCTTTTTATTTTCATCTTCATCAATATTTACAGTAGTCCTTTTTATCATGCTTGGAACGGGTCTTGCGGTTATTTTCCCGAAATTAATTCAACAGCCTTTATTGGGAGTTGCTATTATAATTCTGGTTTTTCCATTCTCTAAATTTGTTTATAAGTTATCATTCATGACAGTTGAGCCGTGGTTTTTAATGTTTATAATTTTTACCTTTGCTTTTTTCATTAATAGAATTATTTTAAAGGAATCAATGAATTTCACCTCGCTTGATTTTCAGATTTGGTTATTTTTATTTATCGGCCTTATCTCATTATCTCAGGCGATAGAACCGATGCGGGGGGTAATTAGGCTTTTCAGATATTTAACCTGTTTCCTTTTTTTCTTTCTCTCGGTTAATGTAATTAAGACGGAAGATGATTTTAAGAAGCTCTTTAATATATTTGTAATTAGCGGTTTAATAGCGGTTTTCGGAGCATTCTTTGAGTTAGGTATGGTCTTTTTCCAGGGGCAGGCGAATTTTTCAAGATTGATATATATAACATCTACATTCCGAAATCCTGCAGAGATGGCAAGTTTAATGGCTATGTTTATTCCTATGACGCTAGGGTTATTTATTGAAAAGAATTATCTCTTCGGGAGGAGATGGCTTCACTTTATCATTATCGGGTTATTTGTATTTTCTATTGGTCTCTCACAGACCAGGAGTTCAATAATTGCAATGAGCCTTCCTCTTCTTCTTTATATTAATAAAAAACAACTTTGGTATTTCTTCATTTCAGGAATCATCTTGCTTATTCTTATATTTTCGATACCTAATTTAAATTGGTGGGGAGCACGATTATTTATGATGTTCACACCGCAGAAGTATTCATCCGCATTTGTTTTTCGAAATAAGGTATCATCAGCCGGACATTATTATATAAACAGATTAATGATTGAAGTTTGGAAGAAGCACCCGGTATTCGGAGTCGGGTTAAATAATTTCCAGTATCACACGGAAATTCCGGCAGAATTTTCTGAGATGCAGATAGGTCCTGAAAACGTAAAATTACGACAGACTTCTTTCTATATGAATCCGAAACATGGCCGTGCTTCTCATAATTTCTATTTAAGTATTCTGGTTGAGACAGGA